>JAAZKO010000051.1 GCA_012799795.1 Minisyncoccota bacterium
ATTTCTTTTATCACTTCCTGAGGAAGCTGTTACTACTAGTCAGTTTATGGAAGTGATAAAAGAAATTAGTGAGGAAGATCAAGATACTTTATTAGAAGACATAAGTATGGAACATTTAAAATGTGAGTCGGGCGCTTGTCCAATTTAAAGGTAAATTTTCTTTCTTGATATGTTAAAATGCTTTTCAGCATGGCAGTCAAGAAAAATTATCAAAAAAGTAAAAAAAATCATCAGCCCAAGCAAAAAAAATCAAAACGTGGTCGACCTAGATTGCCATTTTACGTTAAGTGGCAAAGATCTCTTCTGGTAAAAATTAAAAAAAATAAAAAGAAAATAAAACAAAAGCAAAAAAAAATAAAAAACCAATTCTTAGTTTTAGCAAAATTTCTTGGTATAAAAAAAGGACGCGGTCGACCAAAATTAAGTTTTAGCGAAAGATTCAAACGCTTTTGCCAAACTCAACAAGAAAATTTTACGAGGTTTAAAAAGAGATTTCGAAAAAACAAAAAATCTTTTGAACATAAAATTCTAAAATTTCTGGGTTTGAAAAAAGTTGGGCGTCCAAAAAAATCCAAAGCATTTTTTTCTCTTTTTAGCCCTCTAAAATTTAGCAATTTAAAGAAAATCCTCTTTCAAAAAAAAGAAATTGCGTATTTCCAAATCAAATTAAAGAAGATTAAGCGTTGGCGAATTAACTTTTCTCTATTTACTTCATTAATTTTTTCTTTGCTTTTTTTATTACTTAGTTATGGTATTTATGACTTTGTGTTTAAGGATTTACCTTCTGCTAATGACCTCAGCACTCAGCAACAAAATTTAACTACTAAAATTTTAGATCGCAATGGCCAGGTTCTTTATCGGATTTATGAAGATGAAAATAGAACCCTGGTTCCATTAAAATCTGTTTCTGAGGATTTAATTAATGCTACTATTGCCATTGAAGACAAAAGTTTTTACCAGCATTTTGGCTTTTCTCCTTTAGGAATTTTGCGAGCATTATTTGCTAATGCCACAAGCGATAAAACTCAAGGCGGATCCACCATCACCCAACAATTAGTGAAAAAACGTTTACTGAGCAATGAGCGTACCTTGCAAAGAAAATTAAGAGAAATATTGTTGGCTTTGGTTGTGGAAGGTGCTTATGAAAAAGATGAAATTTTGGAAATGTATTTAAATACTGTGCCATATGGAGGTTCAACCTATGGAATTGAGGAAGCAGCCTGGCGATACTTTAACAAAAGAGCGAAAGATTTGAATTTGGCAGAAAGTGCTTTATTAGCCGGTTTACCTCAGGCTCCGAGTTTGTATTCTCCTTTTGGTCCTAATCCGGAAGTGGCTCAAAATAGACAGGCGGATGTGTTAAGAAGAATGCTTGAAGATGGATATATTGCTCAAGAGCAGGCTGACGAAGCTAGGATGGAAAAACTACAATTTAGAGAAGATGTAATTGATATTAAGGCTCCCCATTTTGTTATGTATGTTAAACAATTGTTAGCTGATATTTATGGTGAAAATTTAGTGGCAAAGGGAGGTTTGGAAGTGAGGACAACTTTAGATTTAAATTTACAAGAAGAAGTGCAAAAAATTGTTAGTGATGAAATAAATCGTCTAAAAAATTTACAAATTACTAATGGGGCAGCTCTAGTTACTAATCCGAAAACTGGAGAAATTTTAGCTATGGTGGGTGGAGCTAATTATTTTGATTTTGCTCATGATGGTCAGGTTAATGTAGTGCTTAGACCACGACAACCAGGTTCGTCTATTAAGCCATTAACTTATTCTCTGGCTTTTGAGCAGGGTAAAAAGCCCAATGATTTAATTGAAGATACTAGTGTTACTTATCAAATTGTTGGTAGTCGTCCATACACGCCTCGTAATTATGATAATCGTTTTCGCGGCAAGGTAACGTTAAGAGAGGCTCTAGCTTCTTCTTACAATGTGCCAGCAGTTAAATTACTTGCCGAACTTGGTGTGCAAAATTTAATTAATCAGGGTCAAAAACTAGGTATTAGCACTTGGAACGATCCGATTCGTTTTGGCTTATCGTTAACTTTAGGAGCAGGGGAGGTTTTAATGTTAGATATGGCTGAACTCTATAGCACTTTTGCTAATTTAGGTTATCCCGTACAAACAAATGCTTTATTAGAAGTAAGAGACGCTCAAGGTGAACTTTTATATTCTAATAACTGTGCTTTAAATGATACTAATTGTTATACCTCATTAAAATTAAGCCCTCGGGTAGCCTATACAATTTCAGATATTTTATCTGATAATCAAGCGAGAACTAATGCTTTCGGTTCATATTCAGTATTAAATATTCCCAAGCAAGAAGTGGCAGTAAAAACAGGCACCACTAATAGCATGAAAGATAATTGGACAATTGGTTACACTACCGATCGTTTAGTTGCTACTTGGGTGGGCAATAACGATAACACGCCGATGAGTCATGTGGCCTCTGGTATTACTGGAGCTTCCCCAATTTGGAACAAAATTTTCTTAATACTTTTAGATGATTTCAATCCTCATCGCTTTGCTATGCCTAGTAATTTATTAAAAATTAAAATTTGTGCCAGTACTGGTACTTTGCCTTGTAGTGCTTGTCCTAAGGTGGTTGAAGAAATATTTGTGGCTGGCACTGAACCAACTAGAGCTTGTAGCGATCAATATTTTACTGATCTGGCTAAGGAACAAGAGTTGAGAGCTTTGGAAGCAGCTAGCCATCAGAGTGGACAAATTTTTTGAGTTTAACAATTTAATAAAAAGTGTAGAGTAGGTAACCAATAAGCAAAGTCAGTACTAATAAAAAAGGTGCCAACCACTGCTGACTTAATTCTTCCTGTTCATTTTTTTCTTTTTTACGACGACGGCGTTTAGCTTGGTATTTTTTTTCAATTTCTTCTATATCTTTTTTTACATCAAAGGCTAGTTGTTTATTAGTTTTATTTTTTTTCATGAATGCCATTTTTTTCTTCAATCATTGTTTGTACTTTATCAACAATTGAATCAACAACTTCTCCAATACTTAATTGACTAGAATCTAAGATCCAGGAATCAGCGGTAGGATGAAGAGGATCAATTTGACGACTCATATCTCTCTCATCTCTTTCTTTAACTTCTACAATTACTTCTTCCAAAGTTTTATCAATACCCTTAATCAAATATTGTAAATGACGACGATGAGCTCTAATTTTTAAATCTGCAGTCAGAAATATTTTTAAGTCAGCCTCTGGGAGAACTTTAAAAGTAATATCTCGTCCCTCCATAACTACATTTTGTGTTTCAGCAATTTTTTTTTGTTTTTCAACCAAAATTTTTCTAATTTTGGCTAGGGTGGCAACTTTTGAAGCACCATCGCTACACCTGATGGTGCGAATCGCCCATGATGTATCCTCGCCATTCAAAATTAGGGTAGTTAAACGACCATCAGCCTCTTTATCTCCTTCGGGATTACGCATTTCTAATTTACTGTTAGCTATTAGCGAGGCAATTTCATCTTCTTGATCAAAACTTAGATTATTTTGCATAGCCAATAAAGCAGCAGCCCGATACATAGCCCCGGTGTCAACATATAGAAAGTTTAATTTTTCAGCAAGTAATCTAGAGACTGTGCCTTTACCGGCAGCTACAGGCCCGTCAATAGCAATTTGAAAAAAATTAGAAGATTTACTCATAAAGAGCTTTCACTAGAAGTTTCCTTAACTGTTATTTTTTACGGGCAGTTTTCTTTTTTTGGCTTTTTTTCTTCGCGCTCTTAGGCTCAACAATCCATTCTTCTCGGTCAGAAGTGATGAGTCCTCCCAAACCGACTAGCAGCAAAATTATTGGCCAGAGGTTCCAAAATGCAATTGGTAAAAGGCCCATGTTTGAAGCCATAAAAATTAAACCCATGACCACCAAGGTAGCTGGCCAAAAAACTCTTTTAGGCATAAATTCCTTTTTATATTATTGTTGTCTTCTATTAAAAGACAAATTCAACTGACAAGCAAGGGTAAGTTTTCAAATTTTGAACTGACTGCGTTTTAATTTCTTATTAAGCTCTCTATTTAAGTCTCTTTTTTTAATACTTTCTCTCTTTTCAAAACTCTTTTTCCCTCTAGCTAAAGCTAATTCTAGTTTGATTTGATTGTGTTCTAATAAAAAAGCTAGGGGAATGATGCTGTAAGACTTTTGCTCGCTAGCTATAACTAATTCTGCGATTTCTTTTCTTCTTAGTAATAATTTACGAGTTTTTTTTGGATCATAATCTTGGTTTTTTCCAGCAAAACGATAATGATTAATTTGAGCATTAATTAAAAACAATTCTGCTTTTTTGCTTTCTTTGTTTAAAGCTTTGATATAACTGCCAGCTAAACTAGCATGTTTTAATCTCAGACTTTTAACTTCAGCTCCAGTTAAAACAATACCTGCCTTATATTTTTTATCTAGTTGATAGTCAAAATAAGCTTTTTTGTTTTTTATTAACAACATGTGCTTATTGTAACAGTTTTAAATTTGAATTTGATAAATTACTGAGCCGCTTAGGGCAAAACAGCTTTGGCCATCACTAGATAAAGCTATATCGCTCACGCCAGCTAATTCATTGCTCTTAATTTCACTAATTAATTGACCTTCTTTTGTGCTGACAATCAGCCGATTATTTGCTTTATCTAGGAAAACAATCTTTTCTGAATTTACTTGACTAGCTATCAGCAGAGAATCATTGGGCAGTTGTTCAAGGCCCGTTAGTGCAAAGTCTTCCCGATAACCCCTACTAAATTTCATAATTTTGCCGTCTTTAAAACTGAGCCACAAATCACCATCAATACTCATATCACTAATCTTATTAAAATTAATTTCTTGTTTATCTATTAGCCAACCAATGGCTTCACTGAGCTTTTTATCAGTCAGGGTATAGCGATAAATGTTACGTTTTTCGGGATTTAATAAATAAAGATAGTTTTGGTAACTTTCTAGAAATTGAGTATCTCGGTCTGAATCTCCTTCAGTTTTAAGTTCAAGACTGTTTTTCTCTTGCCAATCTAAATATTTTATTCCCTGATTTTTAACGAAAATTTTAAGTTTTTCTGTGTTGCTAGCATCAATACTAAAATCAGTAGAATTAACTTCCCATAGTTCAAAATCATTATTTTTATTAATTAACAAGAGCTGATTGCCTTGTTTGTTGGCCAGCAAAATCCCCTGGGGACTGTCAATCATTTTTTTGCCTAAAAAATTTGGATAATTATCGTACCAGTTGCTATAAATTAAGAGTTGATCGAGATTGTTTTCACTAGCCAATTTTTCTGCCTGCGACTCCAACTCATTAATCTTTTCTTCGATTCTTTTTTTAGCAAGCAAGGAATTATTTTCTGTCAATAATTGTTTTAGATTCTCCTGACTTTCTTCGATTTTTTCTCTGGCTAAGACAGGTTGCCTGCTGCTCAGCGTTGTCAACTCCTCGTTGCTTAAAGTTAAAGTATCAATTTCATTATTTACTCTTTCTAGATTTTTTTGTTCTTTATAGTGCCAAATTGAAACGCCAGTCGCAATAAGCAAAATGCTAGCGATTAGATATAAGAATAGCTTTTGGTAATATTTCCTTTGCTCTTGTCTAAGATTTCTAATTTTTTTAAACAATTCTTTTATTTTTTTAGGAATTTTTTTAATTTTTCTTAAATATTTTTTGAATTTAATTAATTTTGTCGTTAAAGCTACTTTTTCTTTAGTTTGGTAGTGCCAGAGTAATAAAGCAGTACTAAAGTCATTTTTTAAATAATCATTAAGCTTTTGTTCGAGAATTAACTCTAAAGTGTGGCTGCGACTTTTTTCTAAAACAACTTGTCCCAATTGATGATTACCAGCAATTAATAAAAATTGATCGTCATCAAAGTATTGGCCAACAAGCATGTTTATTTCACTTTGACTTTTTAATAATTCTTTAATTTGCTGATTTCTTTTCAGTAAAATGCTGCCGCCTTGACAAGCTAAAATTATTTTTTTGTTAACTCTCAAACTAAGAGCAAAATTTAATTGCAATTTATTTAATCGACAGTCTTTATTTAAGTCCAACAAGGCCACATGTATTTTTTCAGCACTGTTAAATTGCCAATTGCTGATTTTAGTCTGTAGATCTTTCCCAAAAAAATGAGCGTCGGGACCTTGCAAAGCAAAAAGCATAATCAAATTTCTTTGACGATTATTTAAAAAACCCACAAAATAATGGGCTTGAGATTTGGCGAGTAGAGGTAACAAGATAAGTTCTTGCACTGTGCTTATTTTAACATGCTTGGCAAAAAGTGCCGATTTTTAGATTTGCTTGACGATCAATAAGCTGTGCATTAGTGTTTTTACTTTGTTCAGAACTAAATTGAGCAGTGAGGGCGATCATGGCGGCATTATCAGCACAAAACTTTTTATGATAGGGTAAATGGAGCTTAATCTTTTTTCCTGATAATTTTTGATAAGTCTTTAGAGTTTGTCTTATACTAGTTCGCAAAGTAATATTGGCTGCTACGCCGCCACCCAGCCAGATTTCGTTAATATCTGTTACAGCTGCTTTTGTTTTTTGCTGTTTGATTTTTTTAATCAATTGAGCTTTGGGATAAACTTTTTTGCTTAAATCTGGACTGAATAATATTCTTTCTAACTTATAAATAATTTGGCTAAAAACTTGTTGCTGGACAGTGGCTGCCAAATCACAAACTGTTTGACCGTCTAATTGCTTTTGTTTTTTAACTTGATTAATCAATTGACTGCTAGCTGTTTTTAATCCAGAAAAACTAAGATTAAAATTATCTACACTAGTCATGGCTAAAGGTAAAGACCAGAGGTTTGGATTGCCTTTTTTAGCCAACTTTTCTAAAATTGCTCCAGCCGGATAACCTAAATCTAGCATGCGCCCAACTTTGTCTAGACATTCTCCGGCGCTATCATCGACGGTCCAACCCAATCGCTGATAATTGCCAATTTGTTTAATTAGGATAAATTCACTATGACCACCGGAAATGACTAGAGCTAAAACTGGGAAATCAATTTCTCTGTTTTGCCTTTTTGTTTTAGGGCTTAACAAGGGTGATAGGGCATGAGCTTCAATATGATTGATGGCAATAATTGGCAATTGCCACTGCTTAGCTAATTTTTTAGCATGTTTAATGCCCACTTCCAAAGCCGGTGCCAACCCCGGCCCCACTGTGACAGCCACAGCATCTATGTGATCTCTTATCTTTAATTTATTGCTTAAGCCAGCCCTTTGCAAAGCTAACTGCACGCAAGCTTCAATATTTTCTTGGTGAGCTTGTTTAGCCAAAGTGGGGAAAACTCCCCCATATTGTTGATGAATAGCCGTTTGGGAAGCTACAACATTTGCTAATACTCGATTGCCTTCTAGCACAGCCACACTCGTGTCATCACAGCTAGTATCAATAGCCAAAATTGTTTTTTTAGCCGCTAGAATCATTTTTTTGTCTTTTCCCATAATTTAATTTTTCGCCAATTATCTTGACCACTTAGGTCTAAAATAATGGCTTGTTTTTTTAGATTATCTGGCAAAAAATTAGCAATTTTGTCCCACCATTCAATTAAGAGAATATTGTTAGCCTTAAGTAATTGATCAACTTTAAGTAAAGAAAATTCTTGCTCTTGATCAATTTTCCAGGCGTCTAGATGATAAAAAATACCCTGAAGAGTTCCTTTTTGATAGGTATACTCGTTAAGATAA
Source organism: Minisyncoccota bacterium (assembly GCA_012799795.1). Lineage (GTDB taxonomy): Bacteria > Patescibacteriota > Microgenomatia > UBA1400 > PJMF01 > JAAZKO01. The sequence continues at coordinate 7,697 of JAAZKO010000051.1, forward strand.
GTATAAGTGGGTGAAGTAATTTCTTCTTTAATTTTTAAAAATTTAGCTGCCCCTTTGGCAAAAATAGTTTTTCCCACGCCTAATTCCCCACTTAAACCAAATAATAATCCTTGTTTTTTGAGATTGTTTAAATTTTTTAAGATCAAACGCATCGCCAACCCTTGAGTTTCACTTTCACTTTGAGAATTAAATTCTATAAATTTATCATTTGTTCTTAATTGTCCACGCATGCTCAGTGGAGTTGATAGGGAGGTGTCGATAACCACAGATGGCTCATTTTTTGCCAACTGACCAACATCAATAATTAAATCAATTAATTGTTTTTGCTTTTCACTTATATTATTTAAAACATCTTTGATTCGATAAGGGCGTTTTTTGTTGGAAGCATTGGCACTTGTGGCGGTGATGCCATGACCTAAATGCTCAATAAGTTTAAGCATTAGCGGATAATCTGGAATGCGAATTCCTAAAGTGCCAAATTCACTAGCTACACGTTGATCAATTTGGCTATTCACTCGTAATTGGGAAATGACGGTATAAGGTCCTGGTAAAAAGCGTTGATAAAAATTTTGTGCTTGTTGGTTAATTATTACGTATTGCTCAGCCATAGCCTGCTTACTAACAGCGATGGATAAAGGTTTTCCTTCACGGCGATTTTTGTATTTGAGCAATTTGTTGATAGCTTGTTGATCGTGGGGGTTAGCAGCCATACCATAGATGGTTTCAGTTGGATAAATAACTAAACCGCCATTTTTAATAGTAGTAATTGCTTCTTTAATGACTTGATTAATTTTTTTTCTGTAGCCAGTTTTAGATTAAGCTTTAAAATTTTCATTGTCTCTTGTATGATAGTGTTTCTTAGGGTGGTCATTATACCTTGAAATATGGCAAAAAACGATTATTTACGAGACTTACTAAACGAAATTAAATTGCGTTATCAGTTGGGTGAGGATGAGTTTACTGAAACCTTTCACCCTCTATTTATCAATCCACAATTGGAAGATGGTTTGGACAGTCAACAATTAGAGTTTACTTTGCAAGTCAAAATTTTTGAGCTAAAAAAATTAATAGTTCTTTTAGAAAAAATTTCATCAAAGTCTTCAAGCGAGAAATCTCAATGGTTGGTCGATCATCAAGAATTTTTTGATCAAATTGGCCAATTAATTATCAAACATTCTAATTTGTCATTGATTGCCTTAAAGGATAATGACAATAATTCTCAATTATCTTTGTTGCTAGCTGAAGAAATAAAAAAAGCTGTTAGCTTGATGAATACGATTTTTTTTGATGATAATTTAATTGATCTTTAATTAGCAGTCAAATTAAGTACTTGCTAAAACTTAAACTTTATGTTATTTTTTAGAAGCTTTGGTGGATAGTTGTTCACCAACTTTTTAAACTTTTAAATTAGATAGTAAAAAGTAAAAAAGATAGAAAGATTTTTTTATGTCAAAGTTAGACGTCAAAAAACTTAAACCCACGGCTGGTTATATTTTGGTTAAACCCGCTGAAAAAGAAAAACAAACAACCTCGGGGATTATTTTAGCTGTTGATGATAGTGAAAAACCTCAATACGGTCAGGTTTTGGCAGTCGGTGCAAACACCCACGACGATGGCTTGGAAATTAAAGCCCCTGCTAAAGTAGGCGATAAAGTGCTTTATAAAAAATGGGGTGGCAACGATGTCAACATTGACGAAATTGAATATCAGTTTTTAAAATTTGAAGACATTTTAGCAATTATTAAGTAATAGTTAATAACATTGATTATTAAACAATAAAAAACAGAAAAATATAAAAAAGGAAAATTATGGCAGCAAAACAACTTCTATTTGGCGACAGCGCCAGACAAAAAATGTTAATTGGTATCAATAAATTGGCTGAAGCGGTGACTACAACTTTAGGTCCTAAGGGACGCAATGTAGCTTTAGATCGCAGTTGGGGAGCTCCTCAAGTTATTCATGATGGCGTGAGTGTGGCTAAGGAAATTGAACTTGAAGATAAATTTGAAAATATGGGCGCTCAATTAGTCAAAGAAGCAGCCGACAAAACTAACGAAACTGCTGGTGATGGGACAACTACCTCAACTTTATTGGCTCAAGCAATAGCTAATAAAGGTATGAGATATGTGACCGCTGGAGCTAACCCAATGATTATGAAGCGAGGTATAGACCAAGCGGTTAATGCCGTAGTCAAAGAAATTCATCGTTTATCTCAAGATGTGACCGAAGCTGATTGGCAAAAAGTAGCCACTATTTCTGCACAAGATGAAACAATTGGTAAAAAAATTTCTGAAGCGCTGAAATTGGTTGGTAAAGATGGAGTGGTTGAAGTCGAAGAGGGCAAGACCATGGAAATCACTATTGAACACAAAGAAGGTATGGAGTTTGACAAAGGTTTTGCTTCTCCATATTTTGTGACTGATAGTGACAGCATGGAGGCAGTCAGCGAGAAACCATACATTTTGGTTACTGATCAAAAAATTAGCAACATTAAAGATATTTTGCCTTTACTAGAAGCAGTAGTTAATTCTAGTCGTGAGCTAGTGATTATTGCTGATGATTTAGAAGGTGAAGCCTTAACTACTTTGGTGGTTAATAAATTGCGTGGCACTTTTAAGTGTTTGCCAATTAAAGCTCCTGGATTTGGCGATCGTCGTAAGGCTATGTTGCAAGATATTGCTATTTTAACCGGAGCTAATTTAATTAGTGAAGACACCGGTTTTAAACTTACTGATGCAAAGATTGAAGATTTGGGTCAAGCCGACAGTGTACGTTCGAATAAAGACAGTACTAGAATTGTGGGTGGCAAAGGCAAGCAAAGCGATATTGATGCCAGAGTAGCCCAAATTGAGCGAGAAATTGCCAACTCCACTTCTGATTTTGATATTGAAAAATTAGAAGAACGTCGAGCTAAATTAACTGGTGGTGTAGCGGTGATCCAAGTTGGGGCTGCTACTGAAATGGAGATGAAAAATCTTCAAGAGCGAGTTAAGGATGCAAAAGAAGCAACTAAAGCAGCAATTGAAGAAGGCATTATTGCTGGTGGTGGTGTGACTCTCATGCGAGCTGGAAAGGTTTTAGCTGAAATTGAAAAAAAAGCCAAAACAGAAGATGAAAGAACTGGTATTAATTTGATTGCCGAAGTTTTGGAAGAACCACTACGCATGTTGGCAACCAACTCTGGCGAAGATGCCGGCTGGGTAGTTGGTAAAGTTAAAGATAAAAATAAAGCCAACTGGGGTTTTAATGCTCTTACTAATGAGTTTGAAGATTTGTTAGCTGCTGGAGTGATTGAACCTGCTAAGGTAGCCATTGCTTCTTTAGTCAATGCAGCTGGAGTGGCCTCAATGATTTTAACTACCGAATGTTTAGTAGCTGATATTCCTAAAAAAGAGGAAGCAGTAGCTATGCCAACTGGAGGTGGTATGCCAGGAATGATGTAAGAGATATTGTTACCGCTGATAAAAAATAAAAAGCCCCTCATGAAAGTGGGGCTTTTTTATTAATTAAAATGGAGTTGAACGGCCCCCTTTTATATTTCTTTTTATTTATTATAATAAAAACCAATGTTAAAAATTTTAAATAAAAAAAATATTGTTAATTTAATCTTTGTTTTAATTATTTTACTAGCAGGTTTTTTAAGAGTTTATAGGCTTGGGGAAGTTCCTAAAGGATTGCAAAACGATGAGGCTTCTTTTCTAATCAACTCAAGTTCAATCTTAGAAACTTTAAAAGATGAAGATGGTCAATTTTTACCTATTCAACTTAATTCTTTAATGGATCCTAAGCCGGCTTTATATTCTTATTTACAAATTCCTTTTTTAGTAATTTTTGGCAATAACACTTTTGCATCACGTTTACCATCAGCTCTGATTGGCATAGTTTCAATTTTCTTATTTTACTTACTAATTAAAAAATTAACTAAAAATAACAGTTTAGCTTTATTGGGGATGATTTTATTGAGTGTTTCTCCTTGGCACATTGTCAACTCACGAGCCACGGAGGAAGTAATTCTTAGCTTTACGTTTTTACTTGCAAATTTAATATTTTTTTTAAAAATTACTAAGGATAAAAAAATAAATTTAATCTACTACATTCTGTTTTTTTTAACTGCTCTTTTGGGAATGTATAGTTATCACTCAAATAAAATTGTTTTATTGGGTTTTTATAGCACTTACTTGCTTTTGAATTTACTGGTGAAAAATACTAAAAAAGAAGTTAAAAAAAGATCACTAATACTATTTCTTTTAACTTTCTTCTCTTTTCTTTTAACTCTTAGTTCGGCTTTGACTCGCTTTTCAGCCATTGGAGTTTTGGGTAATGATTTGCCAAAAGCTTTGATTTTTGAATTTACTACTAAAAGTACTGGGCAAACACCACTTTTATTGATTCGTGCGTTTTATAACAAACCTTTTTTCTATTTCAGATATTTTTTAGAAAATTATTTAGCACATTTTGACTTGAATTATTTATTTGTTAGTGGTGGAGCAACCAAAAGATTTATTGTTTTACAACACGGCTTATTTTATTTTTTTGAAATTATCTTTTTATTTTTTGGTTCTTTGCAATTATTAAAAAATAAAAAATATAAAAATTTAACTTTTATTATTTTAACTTTATTAATCTTAACACCGATTCCAGCAGCTCTAACAATTGAAGAGATTCCTAGTAGCATTCGACCTTTTAACTTAATTTTACCTTTAATACTGATTGTTATATTAGGTTTTGAATACATTTTTAACTTGATTAAGAATATAAAGCCTAGCTGGAAGTTTTTATTGATTATTTTTACAACTTTGGTGTATGTTTGGGGTCTAGCTTATTTTATTCAACAATATTTTGTGCTAACACCAATTCTTAGTGTTAGTTATAGAAGTCGGAATTATGAGATTACTGCTCTTAGGATTAAGGATAAAATAGATGATTACGATAAAATTGTTTTTACTAATGACTTAAGAGGGGTATATATTTACTTATGGCTAGAAGGTTTAATTTCTATTCCAGAGATTCAAGTTCAACCCCTAGCTCGTTATCAACAAAATTATTTTTTAAAAAAGTTTATTTTTTCTCAAGACTCATGTTCTTTTCCAGATTATGATGGAAAAGTGCTCTATGTTACACCTGCCAGTTGTCGCTCTCATCGTCCAAATAATTTAAAGACTTTAGAACAAACTTATCTTGATGATGGAGTAGAATTGGGCTTCTTATTTAGTGAGAAATTAAAATAATAACAATTAGATATAAAAATATTTTTCGTAGCGAGGGTGAGAGTTGAACTCACGACCTTCGGTTTATGAATCCGATGCTCTAACCAACTGAGCTACCTCGCCGCTAATGCCATTAATTGGCTATTCTATTAATCGGGGATATTTTAAGGTTTTTTCTCTTGAAAAACAAGCAGGGCTTAGGATATAATAGTAATCATCAAAACGCGGGATAGTGTACGGTGCACGTGGGGCTCATAATCCCACAGGCTAGGTTCGACTCCTAGTCCCGCAACATTCAATAACAAAAACGACCTTGAGTCGTTTTTTTTATTGAATACTGTGGTCAACTATGATTCGCTCTTACGACTGAGCCTGCTTCTAGCAGGTGAATGTCCGAAGCAGAGGCGGAGGACCCTAGTCCCGCAACATTCAATAACAAAAACGACCTTGAGTCGTTTTTTTAAATCTTTCTTGAATCATATGCCCAGTGCAACAATGCTTGCCGTTGTTTGAGTCGACAACTTAAATCACCCTTGATGCAATTTTTTTTCACTTGAGCAATATGTCGTTTCATTGCTTTCCAACGTTTAATTTGTCGCCGGTCTTCTTCTGCCAAGCGCCGACCCATAAAGTAACGGCAATACCACTGAAACCAACCGCGTGGATCTTCAAAATAAATCCAGCCCTTTTTTTGCCAAACACTAAGTGGTTGACTGGCATCAATGTTAAAAAAATTTATTTTTGGGTTCTTTTTTTCTGGTGAGAGCTTAGCATCTTCAAACCAGGATTTTGGAAATTCAGCGCGACAATCAGTCAAGTAGCGACCACCAAACACCCCTAGTTGCAGCATCTCTGCTGGGCTTAATTCAGGCTGAAATTCGGCGGGAAAATTTTTACCTTCTTCTTCACTTAACAAATAATGATAGTTTTTTTGAATTTTATCATTGACTTGAATAACGACAGGATTCTTTTTCATAGGTGATTAACAAGTAAAGCTAGCCAGACTACATCAATTTACAAAATAACTGTCCATGTGCTATTAGATGGCTGTCCAACCACCATCAACAGGAATAGTTTGACCAGTGATATAGCTACTAGCTTTATCTGCTAGAAAAAGTACTGTAGTATCTAATTCACCAGCTTTTCCGACTCTTTTCATTGGGCAACTAATCGCTACGTATTGTTTGAAATCATCAGTACTAATGAAATCATCAGTCATCTCTGATTCAAAAAATCCTGGTCCGATGGCATTTACCGTAATATTATATTTTGCCCATTCAGCGGCTAAAGCACGAGTCAGATTCACCACTGCTCCCTTAGCGGCATGATAATTAGCTACATTGAAGGCGCTATTAGCCACTAAACCATACATTGAAGCAATATTAATGACTCGGCCAAATTGATTTTCTTTCATTAAAGCACCAGCATGTTTAGCCACCAAAAAGACACCAGTTAAATTGACATCAACTACTTTTTGCCAATCTTCAAGAAGCATTTCTTCTGCGGGTGCCATAGCCGACGTGCCAGCGTTATTGACCAAAATATCAAGCTTTTGCCATTCTTTTTTGATTTTTGCTACGCCATCTTCAATGTCTTTTTCTTGAGTAACATCCATAACTAATATTAGAGCTTTTCGACCAAGAGCTTCAATTTCTTTTGCCACATCCTTAAGTCTATCTTCACGGCGAGCAGCGATTGCTACGTTAGCGCCGGCCTTGGCTAAGACTAAAGCAAATTGTTTGCCTAAACCGCCCGAAGCACCAGTTACTAAAGCTGTTTGCCCTTCAAAATTAAAATATTGCATAATTTTAACCTTTCTCCTATTATTTTTAATTTTTCATAAGCAATTCCCACCAGGATTGCCAGTTTTTCAATCTATAATCTGTCTTATCTAAATTTGCTTCTTCCTTTATTATATGGTCAAAATCTGTTTTTGCTATTTGAATTACTGTTTCACCCTCTTTATTTTTAATCAGCTCATTTCTCATAATTTTTTCTTTATATAGGTCGTTTTGTGTCTGTTCAAAAAGTTCTTCTTTACTCTCTACATTTTTTGCTAAAAGATCCACATTTTCTCGATTTTGTTCCAGATTTTGACTATCAAATAAGGCCTTTTTTTTACTTTCTTGCAGAGAAAGCATTAGAAGGATGGCTAAAAAACTAATCAAAACTATCATTAGTGGATGTTCTAAGATTTGTCGATTTTTTTTTGCCATAATCTTTTTTATATAGATTGAAAAAAATCCTAATTTATGTTACTATAAGACCCTAAATAATTATTATATTAAATTAAATTTTTAATCTGTCCTAGATTAGAGACATTATGCCCATAAACTTAAATGATGCGCAAGTTAAATTTACTGAGGATCTGAAAGCTAGTTCTAAAGCCCAATCAACAGTTATTGCTTATAGTAAAGATGTTGAACAGCTGCTTGATTTTGTTTCCAAACGTGGCAAAACCACTATCAGTGAGATATTGGCTGAAGATGTCGATGAATTTAAAGAATTATTAAATAAACAACGCTATACTAGCAAGTCTATTTCTAGAAAAATTAATTCAATCAAATCATTTTTTCGCTTTTTAATTAGTGAGGGTTTAACTGACAAAAATCCTACTATTAATATTAGCCATCCCAAGATCGAAAATAATCCTCCAAGAGTTTTATCGCGTATCGAATATCGAGCGCTGAGAGATGCTTGTCGTGGTGATGCCAGGATGTACGCCATTGTGGAATTATTGTTACAAACTGGAATGCGAATTAGTGAATTAGCTGCTTTGACCGTTACTGATTTAGATATGGAGCGGGAACTGATTCACATTCAAGCTCAAAATTCCCGAGACGCTCGTCGTGTGCCGATGAATAGTGCTGCTAAAAATGCAATTTTAGATTATTTAAAAGTTCGTCCCCGCGCTAAAGAAAAAACTTTATTTTTGACTAAAACTTGTCGCCCTTTTTTGGTGCGTAATATTCGAACTGCTATCGATCGCTTTTTCCGTTTAGCAGGAATTAAAGATGCTAAAGTTAATGATTTACGTCACACTTTTATCGTTGAACAATTAAAAGCTGGTACTCCGTTAGTTTATGTTTCTCAGTTGGTGGGTCACAAGCGCATTACTACTACCGAAAAATATTTAAAATTGATTGAAGCGCCTGATATGCAGCCCAATGTCAAAATTGAAGAACTATAATTTTGATCTTTTTTTATCCCATTAATTATTGGCTTATGTTAAGATTAGAAGTGCTATGTCAAAAATTAAACAAAGAGTCCTATCTGGTATTCGTGCTACAGGCCACTTACACCTAGGCAATTATTTTGGTGCTATTAAGGGTATGTTGGCTCTGCAAGAAGATGCCAATTTTGAAACTTTTTATATGGTTGCCGATGCTCATGCGATTACCACTCCCTATAAAGTTGAGGAATTTCGCTTAAGCCGATTAAACGTTATTCTAGATTATTTAGCAGTTGGCTTAGATCCTGAAAAAAGCGTTTTGTTTTTTCAGTCAGCAGTACCCCAGCATTTTGAATTAGCTTTTTATTTGTCGACCCTAATTTCTGTGGCAAAAATGCAACACTTACCAACTTTCAAAGATAAAGTTAAGCAACACCCGGAAAATGTCACCATGGCACTGTTGAATTATCCAGTATTAATGGCAGCTGACATTTTATTGTATAAAGCTAATCAAGTACCAGTTGGGGCTGACCAAAAACCCCATATTGAAGTGGCAAGAGAAATTGCGCGAAAGTGTAATAATCTTTATGGTACTAAATTTCCCTTACCAAACTTTTTTAATCTTAGTGGCGAATACGTGCCTTCATTAACTGGTGAAGGAAAAATGAGTAAAACTGTTGTCGGTAGCTACATTAATTTAAGTGATGACTTAAAAACTATTGAAAAGAAAGTAGCAAAAATTCCCACTGATTCTGGCAAAGGCGAAATTAGAGAACTAGAAGCTGAAAGCGATCAGCATCAAGACATTGTTTACATTGACGATAGTGGTCAGACATCAAAAGGCGTCAAATCTTTAATGAGTTTAATAGAATTATTTGTTGGTCAAGAAAAAAGAAAAGAATATGAAGCTGAATATAAAAAAGATGGTTTACGCTACGCAGTAATCAAAAAAAACCTAGCTAAATTAATTTATGAAGAGTTATTACCAATTCAGGAACGAAGACGGGAACTAGCCAAAAGAACTGATTATTTGGCTAATATTATTGAAGATGCTAATCAAAAAGCCAGGAATGTAGCTGAGCAAACAATTGCTGAAGTCAAAGAAAAATTTGCTTTAAGCATTGTTACTTAATGTTACAATGATGATTCTATATAAATCAGTTTAATACAATTTAATAAGGACCCATGTTTAAGAAAAAAAAGTCAGACAAACAAACAGCTGCCGGTTCAGCAAAAATAAAAAAGCAGAATCCTAAGAGTGACAATCAAGAAGAGAAGCTTGATAAAAACAAGGCAGCTAAAGAATTGGCTGATCGCATGAGACAAGTTCAATTACGCATGCCAATAGTTAAAAGTCGGAAGAAAAAAGTAATTAAAATTAATTTAAATCAATTGATTTCGCGTAGCATTATTTATTTAGTGATTTTATTTTTATTTTTACCTTCAATTTTGAGTCTTTTCGGCTTGAATCAAGCTAGAGAACAAATTTCTGTCAGTCAAATGGTTAGAGATGTTAGAGAAGATAAAGTAAGTGAAATTGAAGTGCTTGGTCAAGAATTAAGATTAGCTTATCAAGATGGTAGTCAAAAAGTGACTAAAAAAGAAGAAGGGCAACAGGCTTTAGAAATTCTATTTGCTAGTGATATTGATTTGGCTGAATTGGATTTGGCAGTGCGCGATGCTAGTTTTGGGCAATTGTTTTGGGAATTAGTTATTAATTTCTTACCGATTATTTTAATGTTTGTTTTCTTCATGTTTATTTTTAAACAAGCCAAAGGTGGTCAAGACGGAATTTTAGGTATTGGCAAAAGCAAGGCTAAAGTTTTTATCAAAGGTAAACAGGATATCAGCTTTAAAGATGTGGGAGGAATGGACGAGGCGAAGCAAGAATTAGAAGAGATTGTTGATTTCTTGAAAAATCCCAAAAAATATCAAAAAGTTGGAGCTAGAACTCCTAAGGGGGTGCTTCTAATTGGTCCAGCTGGAACGGGAAAAACTCTATTAGCTAGAGCGGTGGCGGGTGAAGCCAATGTACAATTTTTGTCTATTGCTGGTAGTGAATTTATGGAAATGTTGGTTGGAGTTGGTGCTTCTAGAGTCAGAGACTTGTTTGACACAGCCAAGCGTTTAGCTCCATCTATTATTTTTATTGATGAAATTGATGCTATCGGTCGAGCTCGCGGTCGAAATAGCTTCAGTTCTCACGATGAAAGAGAACAAACTCTTAACCAAATTTTGGTAGAAATGGACGGTTTTACAAAAAATGATAATGTAATTGTGATGGCTGCCACTAACCGTGGTGATATGCTCGATCCTGCTTTAGTGAGACCTGGTCGTTTTGATCGTCGAGTGCAAGTTAATTTACCAGATTTAAAAGAGAGACAGTTCATTCTCAAAATTCACGCACGAAATAAAACTTTTTCTAGCGACGTATCCTGGGATAGAGTGGCCAAACGCACAGTTGGTTTTTCTGGAGCTGATTTAGAAAATATGTTGAATGAAGCAGCTATTTCTACAGCTAGAGAAAATAGAGAAAAAGTTAATATGGAAGACATTGAAGAAGCTTCAATGAAAGTCAAATATGGTCCAAGTAAGAAGCGTCTTCAAGACGAATTGGAGAAGAAAATGACAGCTTATCATGAAGCTGGGCATGCAGTTTTAACTCATGTTCTGCCTTATACTGACCCAGTGCATCGCATTTCAATTGTGTCGCGAGGTCAAGCTTTAGGCTATACTTTTACTCCTCCAGAAAAAGATAAATTACAAGTTTTAAAATCAGAATTGTTAGAGAATCTCATTGTGATGTTTGGTGGTCGAGCAGCAGAAATATTAGTATTTAATGAACAGACTGCCGGAGCATCAAGTGATATTGCTCAAGCTACTAGAATTGCTCGGGCAATGGTGGTTCGTTATGGAATGAGTAAATTAGGACCAATGTTCTTTGGACCAGAATATGCTGATAATGATTACAATCGGGTGTGGGGTGAACCAGAACGACCTTCAGATAAATTTGCTCAAGCAGTTGATGAAGAAATTTTAGCTTTAATTACTGAAGCTGAAACAAGAGCTTATCAGTTATTGGAAAAATATCGAACTCATTTAAACAAGGTGGCTGAGGCACTCTTGGAAAAAGAGACTCTTGATTCAGATGAATTTAGCAAAGTAATGGGTATGAAAAAAGCTAGGAGATAAAAATTATCCCCTTTGTTACAATAAACTCATGTCTCGTCATATTTTTCTCTTAGTTGATGCTCACGCTTTAATTTACCGTGCTTACTTTGCTTTACCCAATTTGACTGATACAGAAGGGCATTTGGTTAATGCTGCTTATGGTTTTACTCGCATGTTTTTAACGGCTATTAGTCATTTCGAGCCAGAATATAGTGCAGTTTGTTTTGATCACAAAGGTAAAACTCTAAGAAAAAAACAATATGAAGCTTACAAGGCCCAACGCGCCAAAATGCCTGATGATTTGATACCACAAATTGCTTTAGTCAAAGAATTAGTAGACGCTCTTAACGTTCCCCGTTTTGAATTGGAAGGTTATGAAGCTGATGATTTAATTGGCACAATCAATCGTAAAGTGGAGCATTTAGACAATAGTTTATTGACGGTAATTGTGACTGGTGATCAAGACATGTTTCAATTGGTAGACAATGATACTCACATTTGGATGCCAGCCAGAGGTCGGCAACAAGGTGATATGGAATATGATCAAGTTTTGGTGAAGAAAAAAATGGAGATTAAACCTGTCCAAATAGTTGATTTTAAAGCTTTAAGTGGAGATGCTTCTGATAATATTCCCGGGATCAAAGGCATTGGTAAAAAGACTGCCACTAAATTAATTAAACGTTTTGGAAATTTAGAAAAGATTTATGAATTTTTAAAAGAACAACCAGAGGGTGACGACTTGATTAAGGGAGCTTTGCTAAATAGATTAAAAGAAGGTAAGGAATCTGCTTTTTTAAGTCAAGATTTAGCCAGAATTAGCACCAAAGTGCCAATCGATTTTAAACTAGAAGACTGTCGAGTAACAGCTTATGATAAGACTCAAACCATTCAACTTTTAAATAAATTAGGATTTAAATCATTAATTAAATTGCTACCAACAGATGCTTTCGAAAACTCAGTCCAAGAAGCATTGTTTTAACTTTAACAAGATAAGTAAATTTAGGTTTAAAATAAACTAAGGTTTAAAAATATGGCTAAAATTGCTTTGATTCATGATTATTTACGAGAATATGGTGGTGCGGAGCGAGTCTTGGAAGAGTTGCACGAGCTATTTCCGGAAGCTCCCGTATATACAGCTTTTGTTGACCAAAAATCCCTAGGAGATAATTGGCAACGTTTTAAAGATTGGGAAATTCATCAAACTTTTTTAAGTAAGATTCCCTTAATTAAAAAAACATTTTCTCCATTGCGAGTATTGGCGGCGCGCGCCTTTGCCAAGCTAGATCTAAGTGAATTTGACATTGTGATTTCTTCCTCAAATGCTTATATGGCCAAGGCGGCGCGCGCCAGCAAAACAAATGCTCAACATTTTTGTTACTGTCACACTCCGCCACGAGTTTTATATGGCTACACCGCTAAAAGTCACTGGCGAGATCGAGTTATCACTCGCTTTTTTGGGGAAATTATTAATCATTATATGCGTTTTGTTGATTTCAAAGTTTCTCAACAAGTGGGAGTATTTATTGCCAATTCAAAGGAAACCCAATCAAGGATTAAAAAATTTTATCATCGTCAATCAGAGCTTGTTTATCCGCCAGTCAGCATGGTCGATAAAGCTAGGGATTATTTGTCAGAGCAGAAAAGTTTTAAAAAAGAAGGTTATTATTTATACGTCAATCGTTTAGCTTATGCTAAGCATCCAGAAATTGCTGTTGAAGCAGCCAGCGACCTCAATTTAGCTCTCAAACTAGTTGGGGACGGAGACATGTTAGCAAAATTAAAAGAAATGGCTGGCGAATCAATCGAATTTTTAGGTACTGTAGATGATGCCACTTTAGCTGATTTATATCGCGGAGCTAAAGCCTTGATTTATCCGGTCGAAGATGAGGATTTTGGAATGGTCCCTGTTGAAGCGATGGCTTGGGGAACTCCGGTTTTAGCTCATTATTCTGGAGGTCCTAAAGAAACTATAAAAAATGCTAAAACCGGTTTGTTTTTTAAAGATTTAAGTGTGGAAGCACTAAAACAAGCCATTTTTGATTTTGAAAAAATGGATTTTAATTCTAAGGAAATTCATCAGTCTAGTGTAATTTATTCTCCAGCGGCATTTCGCAAAAAAATTAAATCTTTACTCCTCGCTTAACAAATCTTTGCTTCTAACTTGACAAATTAGCAATAACTTTCTATGATTGCTAATATATGATTGACTTAGTTGCTAGACAAATCCAAATTTTACGAGCTATTATTGAAGAGTTTATTGAGACTGGTGAGCCTGTTGGTTCCGAAACAGTCGATAAAAAATATAATATTGGTGTTTCACCCGCCACCATTCGTAATGAGATGGCCTACTTAACTAAGCAGGGCTATTTGATCAAATCTCATATTAGCGCCGGCCGGGTGCCAACTGCTTTAGCCATGAAGCTTTATATTAATGAATTAGTTAAAGAGAAAGAATTGTCAGTTGCTGATGAAGTGAGTGTCAAGGAAAAAATTTGGCGCTATCGCAATCAAATGGAAGATTTGCTTCGTGAAACAGCCAAAGTATTAGCTGAAAAATCTCAAGCTTTGGGTTTGGCTGTTACTCCAGACGGCAACATAGTGCATTCTGGTTATGCCAACTTATTGAGCATGCCTGAATTCTATGATATTAGCCTCACTCGTCGTGTATTGCAAATGATTGAAGAGCGTTCGGTCATGAATGAAATTTTTGAAAAATCACAAAGTGAGAATCCAGTTAAAGTGGTTTTTGGTCAAGAATTGGGCAATAGCGAACTAGATCCAATCGGGATTATGTTTGTTGAGTTAGAATTACCAGCGCATCCCTGTCGTTTTGCTGTACTTGGTTCTAAACGCTTTGATTATCCATATATTTTACCAATGATGAAATATTTCAAAGGTTTAATTGAAAGCATGGTTGATTAGAAAGTGTTATGGCAAAGAAACAGACAGCTAAAAGCGAGCTCTCTCCGGAAATAAAAAAACTGACTGCTCAAGTCAAAGACTTAGAGGAGGCTCTTGCTTTATGTCAAGCTCGTGAGTTACGCGCTTTAGCTGATTATCAAAACTTATTGCGTCAAAGTCAAAAACAACGAGCTAACTTAGTTAGATTAGCTAATGCAGATTTGTTGCTGACTATTTTGGAACCTTTAGAGCACCTATCTATTGCCAGTCAGCATTTGCAAGATGACGCTTTAGAAATGATAGTCAATCAATTGTGGAAACGTTTAAAAGTAATAGGTTTGGAAGAAATTGAAGTCTTAGGTAAGAAGTTTGATGTAGAACTTATGGAGGCGGTAGAAAAAAAGGGCAAGGGGGATAAGGTGATTAAGGTTTTGCGCAAAGCTTACCGTCTCAATGGTGAAATTATTCAATACGCACAGGTTGTCCTAGCTTAAATTGCTACTAGCAGTCAAAGTCTTTGTCTGCTAAAATCTATAGTGTGCTTAAATTAAAATTAAAATGTAAACAAAAAGAAAGGTTAAACGATGTCAAAAACAATCGGAGTTGATTTGGGAACTACTAATAGCGCCATTGCAGTTATGCAAGGCGGTCAGGCGACTATTATTGCTAGTGCTGAAGGTCGCAATACTTTTCCTTCAATAGTGGCACTGAAAAATAAAGATGTGTTGGTTGGTGATCCAGCTAAAAGACAAATGTTGCTTAATCCCAAAACCACTGTTTATTCAGTAAAGCGTTTTATGGGTCGAAAATTTAAAAATGAAGCGGTCCAAAACGCAATTAAACATGTCGCCTACGACATAGTCGAGGGTAAAGATGGCATGGCTGTGGTCAAAATTAATAATAAAGAATATACTCCTCAAGAAATTTCGGCCAAGATTTTAGCCAAAGCTAAGGCTGATGCTGAAAGTTATTTGGGAGAAAAAGTCGAATCAGCAGTGATTACTGTGCCTGCTTATTTTGATGATTCACAAAGACAAGCTACTAAGCAAGCAGGTGAAATCGCTGGACTCAAAGTCGAGCGTATTGTTAATGAGCCAACAGCAGCAGCACTAGCCTATGGTTTAGATAAAAAAGGTAGCAAGACCATTGCCGTTTATGATTTGGGCGGTGGTACTTTTGATATTTCTATTTTAGAAATTGGTGACGGAGTCTTTGAAGTTAAAGCAACCAATGGAGACACTTTTTTAGGTGGTGATGATTTTGATAATGCCATTATTGAGTGGATTGTGGCGGAATTCAAAAAAGATACAGGCAAAGATTTAAGTAAAGATTCTCAAGCGATGCAAAGAATTAAAGACGCTGCTGAGAAAGCTAAAATCGAACTATCCAGTTCTCAACAAACTGAAATTAATCAGCCCTTTATTACTCAAGGTGATGAGGGTCAACCATTGCATCTCAGCCTAAATTTGAGCCGAGCCAAAATGGAAGAATTAGTTGACGATTTAATTCAAAAATCTATTGCTCCAGTCAAAAAAGCGATGAAAGATGCCAAGATGGAAGTCAAAGATATTGATGAAATAATCTTGGTGGGTGGCATGACTAGAATGCCTAAGGTGCAAGAGGTGGTTAAAGATTTCTTTAAAAAAGAACCCCATAAAGGAGTTAATCCTGATGAAGTAGTAGCTGTGGGAGCAGCTGTTCAAGCTGGAGTAATTGCTGGCGATGTGACCGATGTGGTCTTACTAGATGTGACACCTTTAACTTTAGGTTTGGAAACTTTGGGCAGTATTCGTACTCCACTAATTGATCGCAATACCACCATTCCGACCAGCAAGAGTCAAATTTTTTCTACAGCAGCTGACAATCAAACTCAGGTTGAAATTAATGTTTTGCAAGGTGAGCGAGAAATGGCAGCTGATAACAAAAGTTTGGGCCGTTTTGTTTTAGATGGTATTCCACCAGCTCCTCGAGGTATGCCACAAATTGAAGTAACTTTCGATATTGATAGCAATGGCATTTTAAATGTTAACGCAAAAGATAAAAACTCAGGAAAAGAGCAAAAAATTACTATTCAAAACAGCACTAATTTAAGTGATGATGAGGTAGAAAAAATGAAGAATGAAGCTGAAAAATTTGCTGAAAGTGACAAGATTAAACGCGAATTAATTGAGGCTAAAAATAAGGCTAATAGTGTGGCTTTTGAAATAGAAAAACAGCTCAAAGATTATGGTGACAAATTAGAAAAAGCAGACAAAGAAAAGATTGAAACTGATGTTAAAGCTCTCAAAGATTTAGCTGCGAAGGAAGATGCTTCCAAAGAAGAATTAGAAAAAGCTATTGAAGCCACTTTTGCCAGTGCCCAAAAAATTGGTGAAGTCATGCAAAAAGCGCAAGCGCAGGAAGCTAAAGAGGCTGAAGCAGACAAAAAAACAGAGTCTGAGACAAAAGATAAAAAAGGTGCTGCTAAAGGCAAAAAATCTAAGAAAGAAGACGAAAAAAAAGATGCTGAGGAGGGTGAGGTAGTTAATTAAAAAAGTCAAAAAATTGAATAGCCCACTTTGTTTTAATTGAGCAGAGTGGGTTGTTTATTGTACAATTGATCAGTCTTATGTCAGCAAAACGTGATTATTACGAAGTTTTAGGTTTAGAAAAAAATGCTAGTGCAGCAGATATTAAGTCTGCTTACCGTAAGGCTGCGCTCAAATATCATCCCGATCGCAACAAAGCCACGGACGCTGAAGAAAAATTTAAAGAGATTAACGAGGCTTATCAAGTGCTTTCTGATAAGCAAAAACGGCAAACTTATGACCAATTTGGTCATGCGGCCTTTGATCCATCGAGCGGTATGGGTGGTGGGGCTGGGCCTTTTTCTGGATTCGATTTTTCAGGATTTAGTGGAGCTGCTGGTCAGGGGCCATTCACTTGGTCATCTACAAGAGGCGGCGAAGCTGGAGGCGGTTTTGATTTTTCTGATCCTTTCGAGATTTTTGAGCAGTTTTTTGGAGGCGGCTTCGCTCGCGCTCGCCGCCCTCGCTATGGTATTAGCATTAGTTTTATGGAAGCAGTTGAAGGTAGTGAAAAAGAAATTACTTTAGAAAGTGGTAAAAAGAAAACAATTAAAATTCCAGCAGGAGTAGATAATGGCACAAGGATTCGTTTTGACGACTTTGATGTCAGTATCAACGTTGGCACGCATCCTCGTTTTAAGCGAGACAATGCTGACGTTTTTGTCGATGAATACATTCCTTTTAGTTTGGCGGCTCTTGGAGGAGAATTAAAAGTTAAAACTTTAACTGATGAATTGAAAATGAAAGTTCGCCCTGGAACGCAATCTCACACTCTAATTAGACTTCGAGGAGAAGGCATTAAACATTTAAGAATGCGCGGAACAGGTGACATGTATGTCCGCTTAATTGTCCAAGTTCCGGAAAAATTAAGCCGAGAACAGAAGAATTTATTGGAAGAGTGGAAAAAGTTTGAAAAAGATTAATTCAAGACTAATTCGTTGAATTTACAAAAAGGCCGATTACTGCTATAATCTTAACTGGAATTAAGGTGGTTTTGTAAAGGACTGATCTTGACGATAAGTCCTTTTTTGTTAATCATCTGGATTCTTTTTTAAGCATTTAGTTAATAGGAAAAACCTTATTATGCCAAGTACTCAATCAATTGTACGAACAGATTTTGCGGCAGCAGTTATACAAATTGCTGAAGAGCGTAAAATTGAAGCAGAAGATATTTATGAAGCTATTCGCCAGGCTTTAGTATCCGCATATCGTAAGCAAATGGGAGACCCAGATAGTTCCTTTCATTACTTTGTTGAATTAGATAAAGAAACTGGTGCGGCTAAGATTTTTCAAGCTCCTATTACTAAAATTGATGAAGAAAGTGAAGAAGTTCTTGAGTGGGATGAAAAAAAAGCAGAAGATGTAACACCAGCAGGTTTTGGTCGTATTGCTGCTCAAACAGCTAAACAAGTGATCTTACAAAAAATTCGCCTTACCGAACGAGATACGGTCATTGCTGCCTATCGTGAAAGAATCGGTGAAGTAATTACCGGTCAGGTGTTACGCATGCAGGGTCCTAACGTGATTATTGATATTGGTCGCGGTCAAGGTTTCATGCCTCCGGAAGAACAGATGCGAGGGGAATTTTATCGGCTCAATCAGCGAATGGCTGTTTTAGTTAAAGGTATTGAAGAAAACAATCGAGGTCAACAAATTATTGTTTCTCGATCTGATGCTCGTTTAGTTATGAAATTATTTGAGAGAGAGGTGCCAGAAGTGGCAACTGGCGCAGTAGAAATTACTGCTATTGCTAGAGAGGCTGGTGTTCGTACTAAGTTGATCGTACGTTCTGTTCAAAGCGGTGTGGATCCGGTTGGTTCTTGCGTGGGACAGCGAGGAGTAAGAGTGCAAAAAGTCATTGAAGAGTTAAATAATGAAAAAGTAGATATTATTCCTTTTGCTGAAGATAATGTGCAACTTTTGAAAGCTACTTTAGCTCCTGCTGAAAGCTTGGTTGTTGAAATCGATGAAAAGAAAAAAATGGTAATAGTGACAGCTCCAGACGATCAGTTGTCTTTAGTTATTGGTCGAGGTGGACAAAACGTTCGTTTAGCAGCCAAACTCACTGGCTATCAGATTACTGTCAAATCAGCTACGGGCAAGGTTGAATCAGCTGTAACTGGTGAAGAGGAGCATGAAATTGACACTTTTGGTATTACTGACGATACTAGAGAAATTTTAATTCAATATAAATTAACCACACTTAATGATTTAGTTCGCTTTCGCGATAAATGGGTTGATATGGAAGAAATCGCTGATAGCGATCGACAAATTTTATTAGACAAAGTAACAGAATATTTAAATGGAGATGAAAAATAAACCATGGCTTTAATTAAACGCTGTCCAGTTATCACTATCATGGGACATGTCGATCACGGTAAAACTACCCTTCTGGATTATATTCGTAAAAGTCGAATCCAAGCTGGTGAAATTGGTGGCATAACTCAACACATTGGGGCTTATCAAATTACCTTTAAAGATCGGCCAATCACTTTTATTGACACTCCAGGGCACGCTGCATTTAACAAGATGCGTCAGCGTGGAGCTGAAGTCACTGATTTGGTGGTGCTTGTGGTGGCAGCTAACGACGGAGTTAAACCGCAAACTATTGAATCTATTCGCCACATCAAAGAAGCCAAAGTAGCTGTGTTAGTAGCTATTAACAAAACTGATTTAGCAGATGTTCGTCCAGATGACGTTAAAAGTCAGTTGGCAGAACATGACATCTTAGTTCAAGAATATGGTGGAGACATTGAAGTGGTAGAAATTTCTGCCAAGACTGGTAAAGGAGTTGACAAGTTGTTGGAGATGATTATTGTTTTAACTGATCTCATGGAACTTAAAGCTGATCCGCAAGCTCCCCTAGAAGCAGTTGTCATTGAATCAACTAAAGATAAAAATAAAGGTTCTGTAGCGAGAGTTATTGTTAAGCAAGGTACTTTAAAGATGCGCCAGGAATTAGCTGTGGGAGAGATTATAGGTAAAGCACGTTGTCTAATCAATGAAAAAGGAGAGTTGTTAAAGGAAGTGCTGCCAGGTTCTCCAATCGAAATTGTCGGTTTGGCTGACGTCCCAGAAGTTGGAGAAATCGTTAAAGAAATGGGCGCTAGCTATGGTGATAAAAAAGAAAATGATTTTAGTCAAACAGGAGAGTTAGAAAAAACTCTCATTGGGTGTGAGGAAAATGTTGATTGGGATAAATTAGATCTAGATTATATCTTAGGTGAAAAAGAAAAAATAAAACTAATTGTTAAAGCAGATGTAAAAGGGACACTGGAAGCAATTTTACAAAGTTTAGATCAGGATAGTGTTGATGTTTTGCGTTGTGGGG
>JAAZKO010000052.1 GCA_012799795.1 Minisyncoccota bacterium
ATTTTCTTATTGTTTTTTTGATGGTCATAATGAACACGTCTTTACTAGTTTTGAAGAACTATTGAGCGGCATCGCAAATTTGAACTAAATTACATCTATTTTTTCATTATTGCTGAAAAGTACCGATCAAATAGCTAGTGCCCAAAGAATTGATTTGTTGATCAATTAAGGCACTATGAGTATTGTGCAGTACTTGAAAATTAGTCGAACCTTTTTCTTTCATGATTTCTAAGAGCAAAATGATAGATTTGGGCGAATCTAGGTGCTGATCATCAAAACTATTAATTTTTTCATAGGCAAAACCTTGAATGGCCTCTAAGCTTTCTTGATTGTTTTCTAGTGCTTCTAAATAGCTTAAATTGTGGGCAAAATCGACGCTGGCAATAAATAAAGTTTTTGTTGGAAGATTAACTAAGAAATCTCTAATTGTTCGCATTTTATTTGGATCGGGATTAACTGGGATGACTAAGGGTAAAATTTCTGCTTCTGGGAAAAATTCATTTAGATAATCGCTGTGAGTAAGAATTGAGTGTTCACTAGCTAACATTGTTTGATTAAGTTTAATTAAATCATTGTCCAGTAGCGTATTAATTAGCCAATCGGCAGTTTGTAGTTGTGCATTGTCAAAGACTTTGCTGCTAATAATTTCGCCAATTTTTGGATAGAAATGATTAGGGCCAATTAAAACAATTAACTCAAATTGTTCTTGACTTAACTTTTGGTAAGAATCGATAATTATTGCTTTAGCTAGATTATGATGGGGGAGAATGATGCCATCAATCTTGTTCTGTTGTTGATTTTCTTCGATAGCTGTCTTTACTCCCTGAATTTTACTTAATTGTTGCTGCTGCTTGATCAAAAAAACGCCAACTGGGACAAGTAGCAACACTAACAGCGCTAATTTTATTGTTTTTTTCATTGTTTGCTTATCAGTTAGATGGCTGAATTTGTATTTCTTCTGTTCTAGTCGTTCTAAAGACTGATAAAACTCTTTGTGACTGAATCAGAGCTGGCTCGGCTGTATAAGTGCCAACTGATCCAGCTCGAGCGAAGTAGATAATTTGTTTTTCGCCATAGCTTCTCCACCAAGGAGAGTTGTAAAAGTAATAGCTGACAACTTGATCTTGGTGAGCCGGCCAACCGCTAGCAACTAAACCAAACAGGCTGGGATTTTCAATAAATTTTAGGCCTGATGGTAAATAGTCAGTGACGAGATACATGCCCGGTGGTGAAGTTTCATCATTCAGATCAAAATTAATGGTGATTTGCACAATGTCGCCGGCTTTAATGTCTCGACCCTCACCTTTTACTTTTTGATAGCTGCGATCAATTGTTAGTTGATCATCTTGAGCTAGTTGTTGAGCGCTTGCCGAATCAACATAATAGGTGATATAGCTTTCCGCTTTGCCTGAGAGTACTTCTAAGTAAAAATTATTAATTTCGTCAGCTTTGAGCGGGTACACGATACAACAGCCTTTGCTTAAATCACGAGTGTCTTCAATGCTAGATGTTTTGAAATAAATTTTCGTGTTTTCTGCGGGCAGTTTCTTGATTTGTTCTTCAATGTAGGCGATTTCTGCCAAATCAATCACTAAATTTTCAGCTCGATCACGAAAATCTTGCAGATAATTAGCTAAACCTTCGTTGTAAGTGTTATCAGTTAATTCGCCCAGTAACAGGGCGTGACTAGTGCGCACCACATAATCAGCATTTTCCTTTTCTGCAGTAGTTTGAATTCTAATATAAGGCCCAGATTGATAGGCATAATCAGCTAGAAGCTCATAATATAGATCAAGAGCTTTTTCCTGATCGCCAATTGAAACGTAAGCGATGCCTAAAATCACTTTTTCATCAAAACTAGTCGCTTGGGTTCGAAGTAGATCTAATTTCACCACTTGTGGTTTACCTAACTCGCTTAAAGCCCAAGCAGCATAAATTTGTTCTTGCAAGTCTGAATCAGCATTATTAAGAATGTTTTCAAAATAACTAATTAGTTTGAGCTGATCAAAATTGCTAACATCTATATATGTAGCCCAAGCAGAAGTTTCCAAATTGGCCCCGCCCCAATTGACCTGACTTAAACCGCCATTGGTTGCTTGAAACTGGTTTAAATTAGCATCAGTTTTTTGACATTCTTTTGCAAAATGTTCTTTGAGGATGCTTGAGGCGGTGACGCTAGCTAATTGTTTTTCCAAGCGATTGCTTAAAGCATAACAGAATTTATTTAGTGATCGATAATATAAACCCTTTCCTTGATCACTAACCACCACATTAATTTCTTTATCGCTCAAAACTTTTTCTACGCCAATTGCTTGTTGAATGTCTCCTTGATTTAAAGTGTTGACGCTGGCATTTTCTAAGTAAAAACGAGAATCAATGACCTTAAAAGGCAATTTCAGGCCATCATTTTTATCATTCATTTGTCCTCTGAGTATTGCTTGATAGTTACCAACACCGAGTGCAGGAAAATCAAAGTAAACATTAGTAAAAGCTTGAGCTTGTTGTTCATTATTGGCTAGCTCTGTTTCTCCTTGTTCAAAAATTGCCCGGAAATTAATCGTGTTATTTCTATTAAGACCAGTACCATAAGCATTAGCACTTAAAACAGCTTTATCTCTGGCTAAGTATTCTTTGGGAAATTGACTGGTGACGAAGAAGTCTTTGCTAACAGTTAATTTACCCTCTTCCCAGCCTGCATTGATTTCTTGATCGATAGCTTGCGCGTAAACAATCCAAGTGGTGATATTATCTGGCAAATCGAAGGTGAATTCGGCTTCACCTTGATCATTAGTGCGTAATGTGCCAAAAAAGGCAGAATCTTTAAATAAATCTCTATCGCCACCGCCACCGCCCATTTCTGCCTGAGCTTCATCGGGAACCAGCGGTTGGTGCGATCCATAACCATAATAAACATAGTGGGGAAGAGTGGCATAAAGGCCAGTTAAAATTGACGGTTCAATAACACCACCAATGGCAGCCAAAGCCTGATCGACTAAGACTAAATTAATATTGGCGTTAGCGACCGCCTGATTATTGTGGCTGGCTTTAACTTTAATTTTAGCTTGATCTCCCGGTTGATAAACATTTTTTTCTGGTTCTAGGGTTAAATCAATTTCACTATCTGTTTCTCGATAATGAATGACTACGCCATTAAAATAATAGTAATTGTCATAAGAATAATAATCTTGATAATACCAGCCATAACGGTAATTAATTGTGGCTTGAAGGTAATAACGCCCATTGAAAACAACCGCTCCTAAATAGATGTTGGGAATGTGTTCTTTTTCAAAATTAAAACTATAAGTGGGTTGATCGTTAACAAATGTTTTTTGTTGACCATTTTGCGCAGTAATAAACAAGAATTGACTTTGTTTATTGACTGGATAAAGATCTCCTCCAGCTTTAATTTCCGCATCAACGCTTTCTCCTAGAGAAAATTCATTTTTTTCTTGCTTAATATTTAAAGTTGGATAGTTTGAATTTTGTGAAGCATCTTCAGTATAGTGAGAGTGATAAAAATAACTAGAAACATTGGCGGGATTACCATATTGATCATAGGTGACAGCATCAACTTCGTATGATTTATCACTTTCCATGTCAAATTGGTAATTGATCATACCCTCTTGATCAGTTTTAAGAGTCTTTGTCTCAATTTTTTCTTCATGGTGTTTATATTCGTAGCTTTTTTTAGTGGTTTTTTCAATGAAATCGTAGTAGGTACCTTTTTCAATTTTTTCGTACCATTTCTTAGTAAGAGTTAATTGAACTTCATGATTGGGAATGGCCTGACCCTGATACTCACTGGTAGTACCTTGATTAATACCACTGAGATCAACCCGACTGACTAAAGCTTTAAATTTTGCTTGGTTATCATTGCGATCAGTGGATCTAACTGTTTCCATCATCACTTGACTATCAAAAACTAAAACACTGCCAAAACCTTCCACAGTTGCTTCTTGAGCATTGTCTGGCTGAATGGTAATTGATTCATAGCGAGGATAGCGATCACCGTCACGTTTTGGACTTTGATATTGATAGCTAATTTGACCGTTTTTATCAGTCGTTACTTTTTGTTGATTGTCACTAGTAGCGTGAGATAAATAAATATTCACTGGAGTATTAGCGACCGGAGTGTCATCAAAAAAACGAGTAGTGGCAAGAAAGTCAACTTTGTCGCCAGCAAAAATGGCTTTTTGATCACCGATGACTTCGATCTTCATTTCTGGTTTGACAAATTCTTCAACACTAAAACCAGTCCATAAGATGTCTTTGCCAGCCACAATCACGCGTAAGTCGTACCAACCTTCAGGTAAATCTGTGAAGCTAAAATCACCAATAAATGAACCGTCACTGGCTGGTACGATGTTTTTTGCAGCAATAATAGTTTCTTCGTAACCCTTGAGCAATTCCACTGTAATAATCGATGGAGCTGCACTGTCTGCTCGTTTTTTAATAACACCGAAAAAGTCAACGGTGTCACTGGATTGATACATAACTCGATCATGATAAAAATAAGTCCAATAGTCGTCAGCAGTCAGTTCGTTAGGTAAAGATAGACCTTTTAGACTATCAACTATTAAAAACACTTGTTCATCTTGGGTGGTAACTGCAAAATACTGTCTTTTTTTATCGAATAAATCAGTGGGAGTATTAAAAGTAGCCAAACCCTGTTCAGAACTAATGGCACTGAACTGAGAGTCAACTAGTTTTACTTGAGCGTTGGCCACTGGACCAGCACCGAAGGTATTGACCCACACCAAAGTCTGTTCTTTAGCGACTGAGACATAAGCAGTGAGATTGGTGGATTGTACCCATAATTGTTGAATTTGTTCTTTAGCACCATTATCTCCATTGATATAGAATTCAATGAGATAAAAACCTTTAGTTAA
>JAAZKO010000053.1 GCA_012799795.1 Minisyncoccota bacterium
AATTATTTGATGATTAGCGGTTAATAAATCCCAAGCTTGGGTATTGGCTTCGGTCGCAGTTAAACTAATTAACATAAGTTATTACTTAATTAAAGAAAGGAGAGAAGTCATGAATCTAATTCGATGGCGTCCCTACCAATCTTTACTGGATAGTTGGCCAGATATTTGGGAAAATGATTTTGTAACTGACGGCAATCAACTTCAAGATCTTAATATCTACGAAAAAGATGACAAGTTGATAGTTGAGGTCAATGTGGCCGGAGTTAAAGCTGATCAAATTGATCTAAACTTTGAGAAAGGTGTGCTTTGGATTAAAGCCAAAGCTGAAAAAATGATTAATTAAAAATTAATCAGTAAAAAGAGCCAAAGCTATGAAAAAAAACACTACTTTTATCATTTTAGTTATCTTGGCCTTTGTTGGCGGTGCTTATTTAAGTACTAGTAATAAATTAGAAAAAGTTTTACCTTTTTTTTTGCAAGATAAAAATAGCATCGTCAATGAAGAAGCAGCTTATCAAATCACTAGCTTTAGCGATGATCAGCTTAGCATTAGTGAAGTAGTTGAAGCTGTCGGACCATCGGTAGTTACCATTAGTGCCGAAAAAAATGTGCTTCGCTCGGGCAGTGTCAATTTTAATCCCTTTGGCTTTGGCTCTTTGTTTGAACAATTTTATCAACAACCCAGTGCTGATGATTTTGAAACAATTGAGCAAGACATTGGCACTGGTTTTGTCGTTTTGGCAGAAAAAAACAAGCGACTATTCGTCATCACCAACCGACACGTTGTAAGTGATTTTAATCTTAATTATTTGCTTTATGACTATCAAGATCAGGTGTATAAAATTAGCAACATTTATCGAGACCCAATCAATGATTTGGCAATATTGGCTGTTGAAAATATGAATTTACCTGCTTTGAAAATGGGAGACTCCGACCAGTTGCAAATTGGCGAATCAGTGGTTGCAATCGGCACTGCCCTCGGTCAATTTCGCAATACTGTAACTCGAGGTATTATCTCTGGTGTTGGCAGGGGCATTACGGCTAGCAACGCTTTTGGTGGCCAACAAGAAAATTTAGATAATATTATCCAAACGGATGCCGCAATTAATCCAGGTAATTCTGGCGGACCACTTATCAATGCCAGAGGCGAGGTGATTGCCGTTAATGTAGCTACCTCAGCGGGCGCTGACAATATTGGTTTTGCTCTACCAATTAATCTTGTCAAAAATTCTTTAGAAAATTTCGAAGCAACCGGCGAATTCGATCGGGCAGTTTTAGGGGTATCTTATGCGTTAATCTCAGAAAAAGCTGCATTACTTAACGAAGTTCCTCAGGGAGCTTATATTCAGGAAGTGTTTGCTGACTCTAATGCGGAACGAGCTGACCTGAAAGTAGGAGATATTATCACCAAGTTTGCTGGTAAAAAAATTACAGAAACTGAAACTCTTCCAAAATTACTCAACAAAATTCAAGTTGGCAACGAAGTAGAATTAGAAATTTGGAGAGAGGGTAAAAAACAAACAATTAAAATAGAATTGAAAAAGAGTAATATATAAAAAATTAAACACTTTACTAATCTTTTTTAAATTCGACTTTTATCCTTGACCATATCTGCTTTCTCGCATATCTTTAATTTATATGACAAAAAATTCTATTTTGGTAACAGGCGCTTTTGGCTTGGTTGGTTCAGAGTTAGTCCCCGCTTTACAAAAAAAATACGGTCAAGACAAAGTCATCGCCCTAGCTAGAAAAACCATGGCCGACGACTTTATTGGCATTTTAGATAAAGGTGATGTTACAGATTTTGCCCGTTTAGAAGAATTAATTAAACAATATCAGATTAACACAATTTATCATTTGGCCGGGATTCTATCAGTTGGTGGTGAAAAAAATCCCCAATTGGCTTGGGACATCAACATGGGCGGTTTAAAAAATGTTTTAGACTTGGCTGTTAAATATAAATTAAAAGTCTTTTGGCCTTCATCAATTGCGGCTTTTGGACCGACCACACCCACTCAAAACACCCCTCAGCACACTGTTTTAGAACCAAGCACCATGTACGGGGTTAATAAGGTGGCGGGGGAACTTTTAGGTCAATATTATCATCTCAAATATGATGTTGATTTTCGCAGCTTACGCTATCCCGGCCTAAACGCTTATAAAGCTGATCCAGGCGATGGCACTACTGAATATGCTATTCATATTTTTTATGCAGCTATTAAAGATGGCCATTATGTCTGTCCATTAAAACCAAACACTCGCCTGCCCATGATGTATATGGACGACGCGATTAATGGCAGCATTCAATTAATGGAGGCTCCAGCCGAAAAGTTAACAGTGAGAACTAGTTATAATTTCAGCGCCATTAGCTTTACTCCAGCAGAATTAGTCGCAGCTATTCAAAAAATTCAACCAGATTTTACGGTTGATTATCAACCCAATCACACTCAAGCCATTGCCGACAGCTGGCCAAAAACTATTGATGACGGTGTTGCGCGTCAAGATTGGGGCTGGCAAGAAAAATTTGATTTAGAGAAAATGACTAAGGCTCTATATGAAGGGGTAAAAGAAAAAATTAAGGCTTAAAAACCGCTAAGTTGTTTATTTCTTTCAGCAAAAACGTAACAAATATAGTCATGGACCTGATTATTAACGATCTTTACTTGAAGGTTATTTTTTTTTAAATTTTCTGTTAAAGCAGAAAAATTAGCTTGCATTTGTGGATTAAATAAGTGAGCCTCCATCGCAAGGTATTGGATTTTATTTAAAGTTTTTTTGCTAGCATTTTTAAAAATCTGATACTCACAGCCCTCACAATCAACTTTTAAAAAATCTACTTGTTCGGCTTGCTGTAATATTTGATTTAAAGACAAGGCTTTTTTATCTTTAATTACAATGTTTTTTGCCCGATGAAGTTTTATATTCTTTTCCATTAAACTTAATCTTTCTTTATCACACTCATAAGCAATTACTTTTTTAGCTCTTTTACTTACACTAATTGAAAAATCTCCAATAGCTGCTCCAACATCAATAACTAAATCACCTTTTTTAACTTTATTAAACATTTCATATTGTTGGTCAATGAGAGTTTCTTTTAAAGTCCAAATATCCATAAAATTACTAACATAATAATTCCCAGAATTTTTTACTTTAATTAACAATGGTTTTTTTATTAACAAAAAAGGAAAAAGCCAAAAGTTAAAATTCTTAAATAGGCTGATTACTGAATAAAAATAGTACTTTAAAACTGAAAACCTAATCACGATGGTTTTTGCTTAGCGTATCGCTCTCTACTATTGCGAATTACCTTGTCTCGATTTTGATTTTTGCTACTAGCTAAAAACAAAGTATAAGCAGGAAAAGGTCGGCTCAACACATTATCAATGGAAATTTTATTAACAATTTGGTATTTATCTAAATTAACTAAATCATCTTGAGTATAAAGCCCACCATATTCAGCCTGAAAATAACTAGCGTCACCAGCACCCATCACAAAACTAATAATATTGCCACAGTTACCAAAAATGGCATTACGCACTTCCTCAGGAATTTGATCAATATACTGGTTGGCTAAAATTAAATTAAGTCGATACTTGCGCGCTTCAGATAAAATTTTGACAAAAGCATCGGTAGCAAAATTTTGAAACTCATCAACGTAAAGATAAAAGTCACGACGCTTGTCTTCGCTAGTGTTAACCCTAGCCATAGCTGCCAGTTGAATTTTGGTGATCATCATCGCTCCTAAAAGAGTGGCGTTATCTTCTCCCAAACGACCCTGAGATAAATTAATCAGTAAAATTTTACCCTCATCCATTAACTTTTCAACGCTAAATGACGACTCGGTGGTATTTACTACATTGCGCACTAGTGGTGAAGAAACAAACTGACCAACTTTATTTAAAATTGAAGCAATCTGCTCTTGACGTTGACGATCGTGCATTTTATTGTATTCGTTCACCCAAAAATTCTTCAGAATTGGATCGTCAAGCTTACTAACTACTTTTTCACGAAATTTTTCATCAGTTAACAAGTCTAGAACATCTGATAACTTAGCTTTTTCACTTTTCAATAAGGTTAGCAAACAATTGCGCAAAATATATTCAAGCCTTGGTCCCCAAGAATATCCATAGAGCTTTTTAAAAACAGAAATAATCCCAGAAGCAATTAATTCCCGATGAACAACATTTTCCCCCTCAAAAAGATTGATTTGCACAGTTCGCTCAGTATCGGCTGGATCAAAATAAACTACATCGTTAATGCGATGCTTAGGGATATAATCTAGCAAAGTTTCGACCAAATCACCGTGGGGATCAATGACACATAAGCCCTTATTGTGTTTCAAATCATTAATCGCCATATTAGCCAATAAGGTTGATTTACCAGTACCAGTTTTTCCAATGACATAGACATGACGTCGGCGATCGGCATTTAATAGGCCATATTTAACCAAGCGATTTTTATAAACAGTTTCTCCAACAATATTAATTTCGTTTTTAGTTTCTTCTGTACTTTCAGCACGAACTACTGGCAAATTTTCTGGGGCTTCGCCAAGAATCTTTTTTCCCCAAGAAATATTATTGATGTTGCTTAATTTTTGACTAGGAAAATGATAAA
>JAAZKO010000004.1 GCA_012799795.1 Minisyncoccota bacterium
CTTCTTTCATTATTTCTGGAATGACCAAAAGTATTCCTACTCCAATCAAAATTGGTATTGTTTCTGCCTGACCTTCTCCAATTAAAAATGGAGGCATAAACCCGCCCGAACTATGCGTTCCCTGAGTGAGCATTCGATTAACTAATAGACAAATCATAACGATTGGCCACATAGCTAAATTGCCAATAAAACCTTTAATCCAAGAAAAAAAAGGATTTTGACCTGGTATAGCGCCAATCATTAAAATTATTGGTGCAAAAACCACTTGCAGGATAATAGCGATGTATGACTTTAGTAGTTCAAAGAAGATTTTAAAAGTACCCAGTAAAATTGCTAAGCCCACAATAACTGTGGCGCTAAGGGTTGACAGAAATCGCAATGCCCCTTGACCTAAGAATTTTTGACCTAATAATCCATCCATAAGGTTTGTAACTGCTGTTTCCATATTTCCCCAAAAACCAGTGAACATTGTGCTAACTAAAGTAAAAAAATTACCAGTTATCAAGTCAGCCCCTCCATCAAACAAAGTAGCCAACATATACATAAGCAAATACATTAAATCAATTAAAAAACCAGCTATCGCATAGGAAAAGGTAACGGCTAAAAGTGCAACAACAATACTGGGTATAGCCTGCTGAACAGTAATAGCTGCTTGTCCAATTTTAGCTCGAAACATAATCATAAAACCAATTACTAAGAAAATAACAACAAAAAACAAATAAGCTATGTTTCGAAAACTTTTCCAAGTTTCAAGGATTGGATTGAGAGAGCTAAAACCTAAGCCCTGGGCTTGAGCTTGAGGAATAATTTTAGCATTTTGCAATAAATCAGCTACATATATTTTTGAACTAGCCGGAGGATCATACATTGCAATAATGCCACTATTTACTGTACCAATTAGTCCTGAGCCAACGCTGTCACGGAGCATGCTGGTTTCAGTACCACCTTCCTCACTTTCTGGAATACCCATAACATGCAGGTTGATTACGTTCATTAAGTTTGAGGTAGTTTCAGTTACATGTTTTTCGCCACTCACTCCCTCTTGGGTGATGCTGGTTTTCATATTACTACTTGCCTCTTCAGATTGGAATTGGGCCTTAATCCAATCCCAAATGCTAGCCTGAGCTGGCCTAGCACTTAATGAGCAAGCCACGACAAAGGTTAAAACAAAAACAAATAAACGAGAAGCATTTTTTCTCATACAAGATTCATTTTAATTGATTTTTGGCTTTTGTGTAAAGTGAAGTTTTATTTTGCCGCTTGACAAGCTATCATATAGTAATTAAAAATATCAAAAGTGATCGACCAAAACCAAGTATCTCGTCTATTGGAATTTTTATCTTTAAGTAAGAGCTTATTTTTTTTATTTTCTAACACACAACAGGTAGATTTATTATTAGCTATTTTAGCCAGTTATTTATTTTTTAAAGAATTACCGCCCAATAACAAAGCGAAGTTAAAATTGAAAGAGCTTGCTGTTTTTTGCCCCAAAGGACTAGACTCAAGTCTAAATAATTGGCCTAAAATTAAAAGCTCTTTAAAAGAGAAAGACTTATTAGCAATTTGTCAGCAAGATTTGGGGAGAGAGAATTTACTGATTAGTTTTCCTTATCAGCAAGAGCAGGTGGATAAGGTTTCCTACCATATTGCTGACAATGACCAACGTTTTTATTTAACTATTAAACCAAAAAAGGGGAGTAAACCGCTAGATTATCAAAAACTTGATTATAAGTATGTTGGTTCAAGCGCGGATTTACTTTTTTTATTTGGCGTCAATGATTTAGAAGATTTAAAAGATTTATATTTTAATTATCAAGATCTTTTTCAAAATACGCCATTAGTCACTATTAACACTTTTTTACCTGATTTTGGCACGCTTAATTTGGATATTAGTGGCAGCAGTGGCTACGGTGAAGCAATTTTTTATCTTTTAAAAAGTTTAGCTAATTTATTAAATTTTGAATTGAGTTCTTTAAGTAATGTTGATCAATTGGCTACTTTACTGTTAAACAGCATTAGCTTTAAAACAAAAGGTTTCAGCAGTTCTCAAATGACTGCTGACAGTTTTTTAGCAGTAGCTGAATTATTGAACTTGGGGGCCAAACGTTTTGATCTAAATTCGCTCGAAAACTCTCAGCTAAAAAGATCTCAAACAAAAAGATCTCAAACAAAAATAGAAAAGAAATCTAAACAGAAAAAGAAGCAAAAAAAATAAATCAAATTTTTAAAACCGTCGTCAGCGACTGTTATGCATGATAATGGCTGTTGTTAGCACCCCTAGTCTTTGGAAAAGTGGATATTTGCTGCTGTTGTTGTTGCTGTCCTCAGGATTACAAACGATGCCGTTGCTCATAAAACACAATCTTAAAGCTTTTTCCATAAAATCATCTGATGGTGAGTAGCCCATTACTTCTTTATAACGATTGAAAATTGCAAGATCATCTTCAGGTCCTGAATTGCGGTTGCAGGTAAATTCTACGCTGTCCATGCAAAAAATTAAATCCATTTCTTGATGTCTCTCATCTATCCAATTAACTGAATAGATATGATCTTCACCCTCAGTGGTGACTGGACAATATCCAGCTTCACGCCAACGCGTGGGTCTTTCTTCTCCTAAATAGTTGGAAGTGCAGTTGGCATTGCCCCAACCATTATAGCTGGCGAGACCATATAGTAATTCTTCGTAATTAAGTTGGACTTGATCTGGGGCTTGACCAGCAATGCCCATTTTGCCTTTTAGCAGTTCCATGGCTGCAGTCGCATCTTCTAAAAGGGTGCCACGTAGCGAACCTCCATCGTGTAAAGATTGATTGGGGTTCATTCCTCCCTCAATCCAATGGATGCCAGCAATTATTTCACAAGGAATGCCGGTGTCAGCTTC
>JAAZKO010000054.1 GCA_012799795.1 Minisyncoccota bacterium
GATTGTAAAATTAAATAAAAACTTTATTTATAATGTCTTTAATGAACTGACCTTTTGCTCCTCCAAAGTCATAATTATTTAGTTCTTCTTGACTAATCCAGGCTTGATCTTGATGCTCTTTTGAAATTTTGATTTCTGCCCGATCCGTTTCTTCAATAGTTAAACCCCAGCCACAAATGACAGTGTAAACTTGCTGATCAGCTGCAAAATAGCTAGCAAAATAAAGCAAATGCTTTAAATCGAATAATTTAGGATCAACAGATAAATTACTTTCTTCTTTTACTTCTCGAGCAACATCATCTTGGTGCAAGTTAAAAACACTAAGTTGATTTTCTTTTGGCCATTCGGCATTGCCACCTGGCAAATCCCAAGCGTTAGGACGAGAACTAGCATCACTGGCACGTTTTAGAATCAATACCCGCTTTTGCTTCTGCTCAGTTTTGACAATTACTACTTTATGTAGGAATTTCACTTGATCCGTTAACTGCTGTTTCATAAAAACTTTCTCTTAGCGATTATATCAGCTAATTAGCTTTCAGCTTAAAAGCTAAAATTAATTCGGCTCGCACTTGCTTAAAAATTTCTTCATCAGACATTTTTTTGATTTCTTCCAAACTAAACCAAGCAATTTTTTCTGATTCACTATTTTTTTTCAGAGCAGTCAAATCGACTTCGCTAGCTAATAAATATTGAAAGTCTAAATGTTGCTCACAACCTTTTGGCCATTTCTTTTCCCTCTTGTTTTGGCCAGCTAAACGATACTGATAATTTTTTTTAGAAATCCAGTGTAAATTAATACTAATTGGTACAGGATGAAAACAGCTATTAGTTCTTGTTTCAAGAAAATCTAGATTAAAACTTGGATAACTAATTGCTTCAACCTTCAAGCCAGTCTCTTCGAAAAACTCTCTTTCAGCAGCCTGATATAAAAATTCACCTTCTTCTACATGACCACCGGGAGTTAGCCAGGTTCCCAATTTTTTGTGTTTTAGCAACAATACTCGCTGATCAACAATTAAAACACCAGAAGCGGTGTAGCAAAATTGCGGTTTAACTTCTTGCATAAGTTTAAATTAAACTCATTTGTGTACCACTGGCTTTTTGGGCTACAAAAGTAAAATCAACAGGAGCTTTAATTAAGCGATTCCATTTATTACGGAATTTAACCAGACCATTTTTCAAACCATAATCATAAACATCTCTAGTTATCTTTACATCTTCTAAACAATATTTTTCTAACGCATCAAAATTACCATTATGGTAATAGCGAATGGCATCTAAACCATCGCCAATTTTTCCCGATCCTAATGTTTCTTGAGCCACCGCGTCTAAACCAATACGATGACCAACACTATCTTTAATTCGAGCTAATAAATCTAAAGTAGGAATTTTTCTAATGTCTGCTTGATAGTAAGCACTCAAGGTAGGCATGTCAAAACCATCAATATTAAAACCAATCACCACGTCAGCTCTTTCTATTAAAGGAAATAGTTTACTCAAATCATTCTCAAAAAAAGACAACAATTGTCCTTTTCTATCGCCATTTTCTCTTAAACATGCCCCAACAAAAGAAATGCCTAATTTTTCAGGAAAAAAACCACCCACTTCATCAAAGGTTTTTTTAGTTTCAACATCTAATATCAGCTCTAACATAGAGCACTATCCTAAGATAAGTTTTGCTCATCTGCAAGTTCAAATTATTTTGTTTTGGCTAAAGCAACCTGGTAACGTTTTTCTACTGCGCTAAAATCTACTACTTGCCACCAAGATTCGAGATATTCAGCACGGCGATTTTGATATTTCAAATAATAAGCGTGTTCCCAAACATCAACGCCTAAAAGAATTTGGTGTTTGAAACTCAGTGGTGAATCTTGATTGGGCAAAGCATAGGTTCTTAAGTTTTTTTGCTCATCTAAAACTAACCACGCCCAGCCTGAACCAAATTGTCCAAGAGCCAAGTTAGTAAAATCTTCTTTAAACTTAGTGAAATTACCAAGTTCTTTAATCTTTTCTTGTAATTCACCCACAGGCTCTCTATCTCCGTTAGGAGACATAATTTCCCAAAAAATATTATGGTGAACATAGCCACCTCCATGATTTTTTAATGCCGTCCAAGTTTTATCATCAATTTTTTCTTTTAACTCTTCTAAACGCCACAACACCTGTTCTGCGTTTAAATCCTTTAATTCGGGCAAAGTTTCCCAAGCTGTCTTAAATTTGTTTAAATAAGCTTGATGATGCTTGTCATGATGGACTTTCATGGTTTCTTCGTCGATATGTGGTTCAAGAGCATCATAAGCATAGGGTAAGGGTTTAAGTTCTAACATAAATTCTCCTTTTTTTGTGATTAATAAACTAGCTATAGTATAGCAACACTTTGCGAAAGAATCAATCCTTAAAAGGATTGACCAATCAATATCAACCGAATATAGCAAACAATAATTTTACCCAAAATACTAAATCGCTAATTCGGTAGCAATACGATTTAATTCAATAACTTGATCCCTTAAACTAGTTCGAACAAAATTTTCTAAAGTTGGCCAATCAAACTCTTGATTGTTCTGTCTAAACTGGGCTAAATTTTGCCATAGAAAACTACCTAAATAAAAACCCCGTGCCCCATTTTCCATAGCAATGCGAAAATTTTCTTTAAATTGTGAGTAAGTTAATTGTTGCTGATGACTAGCACCTAATAACCAGGGAATATCTAATTCGCTACTGATGGTTGCCGCCAATAATGGATCGTCAATCTTCTCTAAAACTAGAATGTCAACAAAAGGTTGAACTTCTTGAATGCTACTTAAAAGAATCTCTTGATTGTCAAAATTACCATTTAATTTAAGCAAAAAATCAATTTTTAAACTTTGACTATAATCTCTGATTTCAGCCAATAATTGTTTCTTGGATAAAGCTTGCTCTTCATGAGCTTGATAATTAATAGCTAGTTTAGCTAGAGCATAGTTATTTTTAATTTCTAATAGTGAAAAATTGGGGAAAAGTTGGGGAACAAGCTGCGGATCTAAATCTTGATGTTGTTCTAAACGTATCAATGCTCCAGCATCTTTGGCCTTATAAGCTATCAGGGGCAAACTGTAAATTGGATCAAATACTACAGCACTTGCTTCTTGGGATAATTCTAGTAGCAAGTGTAGTACTTTCGTTAAAAAAACTAAATTATCATTTAAACTCAAATCTAAAGAAAGAATTTGACTTAAACTTAAAACATCATCTAAAGCCAAGACAGTAAATAATTGACGCTGGCGACTAATAGCGGGCAGTTGCATCTTTTTAGTATAACAAAAAAAGCTTGCTTAGTAATCAGCCCTCAATTAGTAACGATTTCTTTGGCCCTGACGATCTGAGGGGCGATAATTCGATCGATTGTTATTACGATTAAAACGCTGCTTAGTTCCACCGCTTTTAGCATTACCTCGACTCTCTTTTTGTTTCGCTTCATCTTCAGGGCTAAGAGCAGTTAGAGCTACCTTACCATCCATACCAATCTCTTTAATTCTAACTTCCAGTTGATCGTCTAGTTTCACTTTTTCATGAGCATCTCTTACATAGTCGCTAGACATATTAGAAACATGCAGTAAACCTTCACGACCGGGTAGATATTCAACAAAAGCCCCATAATTTTCAACTCTAGTAACTTTACCCTGAAACTCATCGCCAAGTTCTACTTCTCTAACCAAAGAATCAATCATTTTTAAAGCTTGATCTATGGCAGCTTGATCTGGAGAAGAAACATTAACAACTCCCTGTTTTTTCTCTTTATCCTCAACCACATTCACTTCTGCTCCGGTTTTTTCAATAATATCCTTAATCACGCTCCCTCCACTACCAATCACTGCTCCAATTTTGTCAGCTGGAATAACTATTTGAGCTACTTTAGGGGCAAATTGACTGATTTTTTGGCGTGGACTATCAATTTTTTTAAGCATTTCTTGCATAATGTGCATACGACCTGCTTTAGCTTGAGATAGCGCTTTGACCAAGATGTCTTTATCAATACCTTTTAATTTGATATCCATCTGTATAGCAGTAATACCTTTTTCACTACCAGCTACTTTAAAATCCATATCTCCTACATGATCTTCCAAACCTTGAATATCAGATAAAATAACATTTTTACCTTTGCCATCGGTCATTAAACCCATAGCAATACCCGATACTGGTCTCTTTAAAGGAACACCAGCAGCCATCAAAGATAAAGTAGAACCACACACTGAAGCTTGTGAAGTTGAGCCATTAGAACTCATAATTTCACTAACTACGCGAATAGCATAAGGAAAATCTTCTTGAGAGGGCAACATTGGTCGTAAAGCACGTTCTGCCAAGGCTCCATGGCCAATTTCCCGTCTCTTAGGATAAGCGACTCGACCAGCTTCTCCAGATGCATAAGGAGGCATATTGTAGTGATGCATGTAATGGCGCACACTTTCACCTGTAATATCCTCTATCGTCTGACCCAATGATGGATCAGCTAAAGTAACTACCGTTAAAGCCTGTGTGGCCCCTCGCTTAAACATAGCACTACCATGAGCTCTAGGTAAAACATCAAGCTCGGTCCAAATTTGTCTGATTTCGTCAGCTTTTCGACCGTCAGGACGCTCACCATCTTCTAGAATCATTCTTCTAGCTTCATCTTTTTCTAATTGAAAAATGATATCTGCTACCATACTAGTGGTAATTTCTTGATCGTTTTCTTCAACTTTTTCAATTTTTTCAGCCACAATTTTGTCTATTAATTCATTTAACTTAGGATCTTCTAAGTGCGCTCTTTTAATAACTGCTTGATGAATTTCCAAACTATATTTTTGCTTTATTTCTTCTTTTAGTTTTTCTATTAGAGCCACTAACTTTTGATCAGGTTCTTCAACTAAAACAGCTTTGTCTTTGCCGATTTCTTGAGCAATTTTTTCAATTTCACTAGAAACCTTGGATAAAACTTCTTGAGCTTTAATTAAAGCATCAACTATTACTGATTCTTTAACTTCATTGGCTCCGGCTTCCACCATTACAATTGATGATTTAGAGGCTGAGACAATTAAGTCTAAATCACTATCTGCTAATTCACTATTTAATGGATTAAAAATGAATTTTTCTTTAGCATCATTTTTGGCCAAAGCTATTCTTGCTCCTGCCACTGGTCCATCAAAGGGAATTTCACTAATTTGCAACGCCAAACCAGCTGCTAACAAGGCAATCATATCTGGTTCATTTTCACCATCATAAGACAAAACAGTATTAATAATTTGCACTTCATGTTTAATACCTTCAGGGAATAAAGGACGCATGGTTCGATCAATAACTCTTGCTCGAAGAATTGCATCATCGGTGGGTCGACCTTCCCTTTTTACCCAACGAGAACCTTTAATTATGCCACTAGAATAAAGTTTCTCTTCAAATTCAACTGACAGGGGAAAGTAACCAATATTAACTTGACGACCTAAGGCGACTGTAGTGTGCACTACTGTTTCACCACATTGAGCTAGTACCGCAGCACTAACTTGTTCACTAAATTTACCAACGGTAAATTTAATAGT
Organism: Minisyncoccota bacterium; assembly: GCA_012799795.1. Lineage (GTDB taxonomy): Bacteria > Patescibacteriota > Microgenomatia > UBA1400 > PJMF01 > JAAZKO01. The sequence goes on from JAAZKO010000054.1 coordinate 5,550, forward strand.
TTTATCACCGACTTGCACATCACGATGATATTGTTTTTCATAACTTGGATAAGACATATTATCCTTCTTTCTTTTTGCTCTTTTAGAGCTATGAATAAAACTTGGGAAATATGAGTATTCTGAAAAATTGATAAAGCTTATCAACTTTTTTGAATCCTCAGTTAACGCCCCAAATTTTATTTTTTAATTAATAACTAGGAGTATTATAGCAAATTTTAGCTAATATATGAGTGGACTTACTTACTTAAACCCAATTTATCGATTAACTTACGATAACGATCTTCACTACGGCTTAAAAGAAAATTTAATAAACGACGACGTTTAGAAACTTGTTTTAATAAACCCTTGCGGGAATGATTATCTTTTTTGTGGGTTTTAAGATGTTCAGTTAACTCTTGAATTGAAGCAGTTAACAAAGCAATCTGCACCTCTGGAGAACCAGTGTCGCCCTCAAATAAAGCAAAGTCTTTGATAATTTGAGCTTTTTGCTCACTATTTAATGCCATAATTCCTTTCGATTTTGCCTTTAACCATTAAGTCTGAACCTAATTGGCAAAGTAAGCATTATTATTTTTTAACCTGGATATTGTAACACAATTATTCTTCTTGGCGATAAGCAACAATTAAATCTCCAACTTGAAACTCTAATTTTTTATTTTTAAAAGTTAAGCCGGCTTCATTTTTACTTTTCACCACTTTAATCTCATCTTTACCATGCATCATTCTTTTAATAACTGGATTAGCAACAATTTCTTCACCCCGTTTAAGATGTAATAAATCATGTTGTTTAATCTCACCAGTTTTTACTCTAACGCCAGCAATTTTCTCCCCCTTCATCTCAAATATTTCCAAAATTTCTGCTTCAGCAATCACCACCTCGTCAATAGTGGAGTCCATTAATTTCAACATTTGTTTTTGCAAATCTTCAATTAAATGATAAATTACATCATATTGTTTTATCTTAACCCCCATATTTTTGGCAATTTTTTTAATTGAATTGGATACCTTAATATTA
>JAAZKO010000055.1 GCA_012799795.1 Minisyncoccota bacterium
AACTTTCCCTATTTCCACCATCACTTTTCCAGAAAATGACGGCATCTTAAGTACGATTTATCTCAATGATTGGAATGGGCTTGTCGCTGGAACAGCCGTTGATCCTGAAGAAGAGGGCAAACCGGCTTCAGGTGTTGAATATGTTAAGATTGTTATTCAAAAAAATGGAGATCAATACTGGAATTCTCAAGCGAGTCGGTGGCAGGATGAGATTTTCTATAACTCAGCGAACAGTGAAAACAATTTTGTTGATTGGACTTTCCAGCTGGATTCGTTAGAAGATGGTTCTTACCGAATTACCTCTCATGCTACCGATCGCGCTGGCAATACTGAAGAAAGTTATACTGTTACTATTATTTTAGACAAAACCATTCCCCAAGTTGATTTAACTGTTAACCCAACAGTCCCAGATGGTTCTGGCAATTGGTATATCACTCGGCCAGAAGTTACTCTGACTGCCAATGATAACTTTGAGCTTAATTATATTCAATATCGCTGGGGCATAACTGGATCATGGAACACTTACTCCAATCCACTTCAATCACCAGCAGAAGGCACTAATACCCTCTATTACAAGGCTTTTGATAAGGCGGGTAATGAGTCAGAAGAAGGGATTAAAACTCTCCAATGGGATCAAACAGAGCTCGCAGAAAGCCCACTCAATGTTGAAGCTAATCCCAATCCCACTGCTGAAAGCAGTTCCACCATTTCTTGGGATCATGCTAGCGACAACGTTGGTATTAACAAATACAAGATTGCTTGGGATTTGCGCGATGGGGATGACAAACACTCCAAAGAAGTTAATGGTGATGTGAGCGAAACAGAAATTGACGAGCTCAAAGAGGGTTCTTACAAGATCACAGTTACTGCTTATGATGGTTCTGGCTACAATAAATCGGCCTCAACTAATCTAACGGTTGACCGTACGGCGCCAGCAGCACCAGTGTTGACCTTATTGGCTCAGCGCCCGGGAGAAATTGATTTAGCTTGGGAAGCAGTTGCTGATGCAAGCCGCTATATCATTTACTATGGTTTAGAAGCTGGATCCTATCTTTATGCCGCTGATGTCGGCAATGTCACGGATTACACAGTGACGGGCTTAACCGCTGGCAACTACTATTTTGTAGTTAGAGCGGTTGATGAAAGTGACAATCAAAGTGCTAATTCCAATGAAGTCTCAATTCTAGATTTTGTAGGAGCGCCTGCTGGTACTTTAGTAGCTGAAGGTTTTGCTGAGGCAGGAGAAGTCCAAGGTGAAACAACAGAGGCTAGTGAAGAAGAGCAAGCAACTATGTTTGAAGAAATTGAACGTCAAGGAGAAGTGAAGGGGGCGGCCATTACTTGTACAAACTTTAGTAAAAGCTTGTTCTGGATCTTTTTAGCTTTGCAAGCATTAATAATGTTGCTTTTGGCTAAATTTAGTAAGCAGTTTTGGTTAAAGCTTCTAGCTTTCTTAGTTTTGCCGGCAGTCTTTACTTTAATAATTATGCGTACTGGTTTAGCTAATTGTTTCACGAATGGAACAATGATTTGGCTAAGCAACAATTATTATTTACCAGCTTATCTAACAGCCATTTTTACGGAACTTATAGGGTTGTTTTTTATAACTGATTAAGCACTATTTAATGAATTTCCGCACTTTTTTCTTTAAGAAAATTGCGCCAATCTTCAACTAAGCGGATGATAGCTGAAAATGGTGTATCCACAAGGGCTGTAAATAACGCAGAAACGATATTATATTCTCGCCACTTATTACTAAACCATTGCCCAATTTTTGCCATTGGTACGGAAAATAAATCCAAAAAGGATTCTAATATATTCCCCTTGTCTTGAATAGTAATTTCTTTTGAAGTGGCTTTAATAGCTGTTGCAGCAAAAAAGACCATAGCTGTAAAAACAGTATCAATATACATGGATGTCCAAGGTACTTTTGCTATTTTATAAACCCAAAAGATAAGAGCTAAACCAGCAAGACCAAAAAGGGTGGAAATTATTACAAATAAGGCATGTAAAAATTTATTTTTCTTTTTATTTAATGCCAGTTCATAAACATCTTCTTCAGCCTGATGATAAACTATTTTTTTAATTTCTTTAACAACTACGGGAAAATTATTAGGATGAGGTGGCCTGATAGCTAAAACCAATAAGAACATTACAAAACTTGGTATCAGTAAGTCAAAGAAAAGAGTTAAGATGCTAAAAGGTACTCCTGCCCATCTAGCCACTGGTCCCTCAAAAATAATAAAACTAGCTCCGCCAGCTACAAAAATCGACAGAGTAGAATAAATTGCCGATCTAAACAACTTTTTTTTGAGATTTTTTCTTCTTCTATCGTAAACAGTTTCAATTAATTTATCTAGTTTTTCCTCATCAGCATAATTAGCTTTAACCATGCTTGGAGTATCATTAATTTCATCTGTAATATCATTAATTAAACGATAAGCAGCATCATATTTGGCAGCAATTTGGAAGAATCCTTTACCCAAAGGTTTTTCCAAATCTTTTTCAATTTCCTGACGAATTTCCACCGCTTGCTCAGTAACCTGCTTAACACTTTTGGGATCTTCTTTAACCCAAAAAGGGTATTTAATTTTAATTAAGTTAAAAGCAATAATTGGATTGTCAAAATTGTATAAGGTTCGATGAACTGCAATATAAGTTTGTAAAAACTTTTCCATG
>JAAZKO010000056.1 GCA_012799795.1 Minisyncoccota bacterium
AGGTGGTTAATTATTGCCATAATCAGTTTTTTAGTTGGTACACTTATTCGCTTCTATTATGGATTAAATACTGATCTATGGAACGATGAAGCTATTTCATATTTTATTTCCAGAGATACAACCTGGACTGATTTGTTTTTTTCTAAGGGAAATTATCACGATCTAATGCATCCGCCTCTATATTATATTTTTCTTAAATTAATGCTAATCATCAATGAAGCTGATTGGTGGTTGCGTTTAACAAGTTTAGTTTGGTTTTTCCCAAGTATTTATCTAGTTTATAAAATTGCCTCGTTTTTTAAAAATCGTAAAACTACTTTGCTGGCAATAAGTTTATTTTCACTACATCCATTGTTGATTAATTTAGCTTTTCAGGTGAGATCTTACTCTTTATTGATTTTCTTTATGCTCTTTATAATCTATATGATATGTTCAAACTTTTTTCAGCCAAAACTTTCTAAAACTATTTTCATTGCTTTGTTGTTAAGTATAAGTTTTTTTATTAATTATGGAGCTATTTGGTTAATATTTTCACTATTTTTTTTGGGAATTTATTTATTTTTCAGTGAACAAAAGATTCATAGCAAGAATTTATTTCTTAGTTTGATTTTATTTTTTGTTTTCTCTATTTATCAAATTATTATTTTATTAAACTATTTATTAATAAAAAAAATAGGCTCTCCAATTGCTGGCAGTGTACCTTATTTTGACATAAATTGGCTTATTTATCATTTGAGAATGTTATTAGGAAATGATTATATTGGTTTTTATTTACCTCTTATTTTAATAATAAATACAATTAATTTTAAAAAAAATAAATTATTAATTAATCAATTTTTCTTTTTTTCGTTTTTAACCACAGTTCTTTTAGCGATTATTATTTCAATCTTTTTATTTCCAGTTTTTTTAGCTAGGCAATTAGTTTTGTTCAGTATAATTAGTGTTTTTGTTTTTGCACAATTTCATCAAAAGTTACGTCAAGAATTAGTTTTATTTTTAACTCTAGTTGTCTATACTATAAATTCGTTAACTGGATATAATTTTTTATTTGCTACAAATATAGAAACTACTATAAAAAACAAAGTACCATCAAATAGCATCATTTTACTTTTAGATGATTATGACTCTATTAATTACTACTTAATAGTTAATAGAAATAATTCTTCTATTTATTCAATTAAAAGGTATATTTTTAAAAATCAAGATTTAGAGGATAAATTGTTGACTGAATCAATTACCAATGTTTTTTTTATCAAAAATCAATTTATTTCAAATGACGAATTGGAAACAAAAAAATCTTTGCAAGATAATATCTGTCAAAAATACCATTGTGTAGATTTAGACTTTTAAAAAGTATGGCAACAAGTATTTGTTTAGAAAATTGTGGAGATGGCGGGTTTTGCTCCCGCGTCCGCTAATCAAGCTTTAACGATTTCTACAGATTTAGTTTATTTTCGATTTGAAACAAAAAGTGAATAAACAAACTTTTTTTGTTTCATCCAGATCTAATTCTTGAGAATAAAGTGATCTGATTCTTTTATTCTTGCCAATCGACTAGGTTGTCACCTAGTGTGAATCGCCGATAAGAACTCATCACTAGATGCCTGCATTCGCAATTAAGCGAAAGCTGGAGCAGCTACAAAACCGAAGTCAAAAAGACTGGCGATTTTATTAGCTACTGTTTTTAAACTGTTTTTGACAGTTATGATTTAGTGTTGTTTAACATCTTTTCACCAAAGATGATCTGCGATGATCAAAGTTGACTGACGTCAATGCAATACATCCCCTGTTAATGAACGTGTTATTATAGCATTCTCTCTCGAGAAATTCAAGTTAATTAATAGATGCTTATGATTTAGAAGCTAAAGCCAATACTATTACAGAATTAACTCCATTCTTTTTTAAAATTTGGCTAGCACTATTGCTAGTAGCTCCAGTAGTGATCACGTCATCAATTAGTAAAATATTTTGCTTAAATAAAGCATTTTGATAAAAAGGAGAGATAGCAAAACTATTATTTAATCTTTTTAATCTTTGGTTTTTATCAGTAATTTGAGCCTGGGGTTTTGTATTTTTTGTTTTTGTTAATAATTTTAAACAAGGTTTTTGACTCCACACAGATAATTCTTGAGCTAATAATTGGCTTTGATTGTAGCCTCTTTTTTTTCTTTTCTGAGGATGAATCGGGATAAAGGTGATGATATCAATTGTTTGATAATTAATATTGACATGAAAATAAAGCATTTGGGCTAAAAATTTTGCTGCTCGACTATGGTGTTGATATTTAAGCGCTTTAATCAAAGAGCTAAGTGGTTGTTTAAAAGAAGCCATCACCCTGACTTGGTCAAAATAAACTTGATCAAAATTTTTAGCGAATAGTTGAGAAAAGTCTTCTTGCCAAAAAAATTCTATCAACTGATAGCAAGACTCACAAAGCATGGGTCCCAATTTTTGGCAGTGTTGACAAAAGTCGGGAAATAAAAAAGCCTGCCAAAATTGAAAAAAAGAAAATTTTTTCATTAATTATCATTTTAATTTTTGCAACTGACAGATAGATGACTTGCTTCTCTAAAAGTTAAAGCTTTGTTTTATAATATAAACTTAATCAACGGACAATTAGCTCAGTTGGTTAGAGCGCACGATTCACATTCGTGAGGTCACTGGTTCGAGTCCAGTATTGTCCACTAAGTAAAAAAAGGAGTGCTATGAGTTTACAAGAACAATTAATGGATGAAATGAAAACGGCGATGAAAGCTAAAGACCTTGTGCGTCTTAATATAATTCGTTTAATCCGTAGTGAAGTCAAAAATTTTGAAATAGATCACGGATTAGCTGATGATCCGACGGTAGAAAAGCTTATTAAGAAAATGCTTAATCAGCAGTTAGATGCTCTTGAAGATTTTAAAAAAGCTGGACGAGAAGATTTGATTAATGAAGCTGAAGCTGAAATTAAGGTTTTGAAATCTTATTTACCAGAACAAGTTAGTGATCAAGAATTAGAAAAATTTATCCAAGAATTCGTCAATAAAAGTGATCTTAAGGATTTTGGCCCTCTCATGGGGAAAATTACTAAAGAATTAGCTGCCAAAGCTGATGGTTCGCGTGTTGCTACAATGCTCAAAAAAGTTTTAGCTAATTAAAACTTTAGAGCTTGCTTTAAGCATCAATTCTTTTTAGAATTAGCCTAATGAATCAAACGGTTAAAACGCAAACAGTGGGCGATTTGTTAACTAAGCATAGAGCTAAAGCTGGTTTTGAATTAGAAGACATTGCCAAGCAAACTTTTATTAAACTTGAATATTTACAAGCTATAGAAAAAAATAATTTTGCAAGTTTACCTAATGCTAGTTATGCAAAAGCTTATATTAGTAATTACGCAAAATTATTAAAAGTTAACCCCCGACCTCTTTTGGAAATTTTACGCCGAGATTATCAGGAGAGCGCTAAAGGCAGATTACTTCCTCGTGAGTTTTTAAAGGATTCATTCAAAAAATCGAATTTTTTCTCACCAATTCGTCTCACTTTTTCTTTTATTATTGTTGTTTTTTTAAGTTTTTTAATTTATACGGTTTGGCAATGGTATGCATTAAGTCGGCCACCTCGTCTAGAGGTTTTTCAACCTGAAAATAATCAAGTGACGGCTTCTAGAGTAATAGTTGAAGGACAAACGCTAATAGATGCAATTGTTCTAGTTAATGCTCAGCCCGTGGCTTTGCAAGCAGGTGGTTTTTTTAACACTGAATTGTATTTTGACATTGAGGGGCCAACAACTATTACCATCAAAGCCACTGACAAACGTGGTAAAACCAACACAGTGCAAAGAAGTATTCAAGTCGAATTTTAATTTTCTATTTAATCTGGCTGGTAAATTGTTTTTGCTTATCGTAAAATGGCATTATTAAGTAAGAAAGTTAATTATGTCAGATATTTTACCTTTGGTGCTCACTATTTCTGTTGCCAGCTTAACTGTGGTGTTAGTAGTTTTAGCTATTAAATTGATTATGATTTTGGGACAAGTCCAACAGTCTTTAAAAAAATTTAATTTAGCTGTCGATAAAGCTAATCAAGTAATTGATATCACCCAGGCAAAAATAGAAGGAATTCTTAATCCTTTTCATAGCTTGAGCGCTTTTATTACTAATTTTACTGCCGGCTTGAAAATTACTGAGGGTTTCATGAGCTGGTTAAATCGTAATCAAAATAAAGAAGTTGAAGTTCTTGAGCGAGAACCAATTAAGCAAAAGAAGAAATAATTTATGAGCGAAAACAAACAGCAAGGCGGAAGCTTTTTGTCTGGACTAGCAATTGGATTTTCGCTAGGGGCTTTAATTAGTTATTTTTCTAGTGAAACAGGACAAAAAACATGGAAAAAATTAGCTAAAGATTGGGAAAAGGCTCGTTTAGATTTATACAAAAAAGGTTTAATTGAGAGTCCTCATTTATCTTTAGAAGAAATTAAGGACAAGTATTATCTGCAATTAAAAAATTCCTTGTTTGAGTTTAAAGATAATTTGAGCTTGGCTCTGGTAAAATTTGAGCAATCTAAAGATAAAGAAAAAGCTCGTAAACATTCATGGCGAAAACAAAAAAAGAATCAATTTAAAGGTATTTAGTTTGGCTGTTATAATAATTTCATGTCTAGTAATTTTTTAACTTTAACTAACTTGCGTAACTTATACTTGGACTTTTTTGTTAAAAAAGGTCATGTTATTGTTCCTTCAGCTAGTTTAGTGCCAGAAAATGATCCTAGCACTCTATTTACTAGTGCTGGTATGCAAGCAATGACCCCCTATTTTCTTGGAGAAAAGCACCCTCAAGGTCAAAAAATAGCTAATTTCCAAAGATGTTTTCGTAGTGAAGACATTGACAGGGTGGGTGACAACAGCCATACAACTTTTTTTGAAATGTTGGGCAATTGGTCTTTTGGTGATTACTTCAAAAAAGAGCAAATCGAGTTCTTTTTTGAATTTCTTGTTGATGTTTTAAATTTAGATCCCTCGCACCTTTATGTTTCAGTTTTTGCAGGCAATAAAGATTTAAATATTCCCAGAGATGAAGAGAGTGCTCACCTTTGGCAGGACTTATTTCAAAGAAAAGGCGTTGAAGCAAAAATTATTAACAATCCACGACAGGGCTTGCAAGGAGGCAGAATATTTTTTTATGATGAAGAGAAAAACTGGTGGTCTAGATCTGGTGTTCCGGCATCTATGCCGGTTGGCGAATTAGGTGGGCCCGATAGTGAAGTTTTTTATGATTTTGCTGCTATTGATGATGTTCAGCACTTTCATCAACAATCGGCTTTTGCCGATCAAGCTTGTCACATTAATTGTGATTGTGGACGTTTCTTAGAAATTGGTAATAGTGTGTTTATGCAATATCAACGCACTCAAGATGGTTTTAAAGAATTGGCACAAAAAAATATTGATTTCGGTGGAGGTTTAGAGCGCTTATTAACTGTAGTAGAAGGACAATCAGATGTTTTTCAAAGCAGTGCCTTTACTGGGATTATTGAAAAGTTAGTAGAGCTAAGTCAGAAAGATTATAAAGAAGCACAATTACAACCCGCTTTTCGTATCATTGCCGATCACATTCGAGCCAGCGTTATGTTAATTGCTGATGGAGTTTTACCTAGCAATAAAGAGCAGGGCTATTTATTGCGCCGTTTGATTCGGCGTTCTTTGAGACAGGCCAAACATCTGAATTTGGAAAAGGAATTTTTATTAGATATTGTTCCAGAGGTAATTAAGTTATACCAAGATCTTTATCCTCAACTAAAAGCAAAAGAAAAACACATTGACGATGTTTTAAAAAACGAAGAGCAAAAATTTAACAGAACACTGAGGCGTGGTTTAAAGGAATTTAATCGTTTAATAGTTAACAAAGATCAGTTAACAGCTGATTTGGCTTTTAAGCTCTATGAAAGCTATGGTTTTCCTTTTGAATTATCTATTGAAGAGGCGAAGACAAGAGGTATAGCTATTGAAGAACAGATAGAAAATAAAATAGCGGAAGCTAATCAGCAACATGCAGTTTTGTCTCGTCAAAGCGCCACGGAAAAATTTAAAGGAGGTTTAGCAGATCACAAGGACAGAACAACTGCTTTCCATACGGCCACTCATTTATTACAGGCTGCTTTAAGAAGAGTATTGGGCGATCAAGTTCAACAAAAAGGCTCTAATATTAATGTTGAGCGATTGAGATTTGATTTTAGTTATGATCAAGCATTAAGCTCAGAAGAGTTAGCAAAAATAGAACAATTACTCAATCAATGGCTAAAAAATGATTTACTAGTATCAAGCGAAATTCTATCAAAGAAAGAAGCTATTGAATCTGGAGCCATTGCTTTTTTTGCCGACCGTTATCCAGATGAAGTTAAGGTTTATACCATTGGCGATCCTGAGGATTGGGTTTCCAAAGAACTTTGCGGAGGACCTCATGTTGAGCATACTACTCAAATAGCTCGTTTTGGAAATTTAGAGATCTTTAAAGAGAAAGCGGTGGCTGAGGGTGTTCGCAGAATTTATATTCGTTTTAAAGCGATTTAAGCACTCAGTTCTTCAAAATTATCTAAAACTCTGCTTTAATATAACTGGAGGTTTTATTTAAACCGATTCTTTATTATCCAAATAATATGCCCAATTTATTAAAAAAAATTACAAAAGGAAGAAAAGAAAAACAAACTAAATTTGCAAAAGGCAATTTAGCTGAAGCAGATTTGTTTATTTCTATAATTCTCTGCGATCAAGAACTGCAAACCGCTTTAGTTGACAGAAAACAAGAGATTAAAGAATATTCAAGCATTAAAACTTATTTTGATCGCCAAGATCTATTGACTCAACTTGATCAATCTTTACAAGATTTGGGGACTTTAGCTGATGAAGTAGCCGATTGTGTATTTATTTTTGATGAAAATTGGTTAAAGGATGGTGATTTGTTAGATAGTAAAAAGGCGATAGTTAAAGAACTGTCAGAAGACTTAAGCTTGACTGCCCTTGGGCAAATGAGTATTACGGAGGGTATCCATCAGGCTCGAGTGATGAAAGACCCTCATGATTCTTCTATCACGCTCTATTTACGTGAAAAAGATTTTGATTTACTTTTAATTAAACATGGAAAATTATTAGCTAATTTAAAAATTGGTAGATCAGGCAAATTAAAAGACGACTTGCAAGAAGGTTTGGCTAGAATCAGTCAAGATTTGGGCGAGCAAGGCAAGTATTTTCCTAATAGGGTTTTTCTCAGCTCCTTAAGTCTTACAACTAAGGCTTTGAACAAGGAACAGGAAGAACTTCAAGCTGTTGACTGGACAAAAATAGCTGGTTTTTTGCAGGCTCCAGAATTTACAGTTTTAAGCGCAGACTTTTTAATTAAGGCGTTAAGTTTGGTTGCTAGTCAAATGCTATCTGATGATTTTAAATCAAAATTAACTCAAGAACTTGATGGAATTACTAGTTCTCCAGAAAAAAACCTTCTCAATCAGGTTCAAGTAGACGCAGATCAAGACTTGCCAGTTGAGGAAAAAAGGGTGAGTAGCTTTGGTATTGATTTAAGTTCAGAGAAAGTTAATTTAAATCAAAATGTTAGTGATGAATTTGCAGTTGATGATAGACAGTCTGAAGAAATAATTAATCCAAATCTTGGTCAAGCAATAAATCTATCAGCTGATGATATTCCATCAAAAAAACCTTTAAAAAGTAAAAGAAACACTGCTTTGAAACATTTTTTTAGAAAAAATCGAAAATCTTTATTGATTGGAGCCACCGGAGGTTTTTTGGCTTTAATTGTTTTATTTTTATTATTTTATTTATTTTTGTCAAATATTACGATAAAAATTACTGCAAACGAAGAAATATTGCAAAAAAATTTAAAAATTATTCTCGATCCTCAACTGGCTAAATCTGATTTTAGCCAAAATTTGCTTAAAGCTTCACTGGAGCAAAAGGAAATTGAAGGGGAAGATTCATTGAGTACTACTGGCATTAGCTTGGTAGGAGACAAGGCTCAAGGACGAGTAAAATTATTTAACAAGACTTTTACTGAGAAGACTTTTTCAAGCGATACGATTCTTAAATATGAAAACATCTCATATCTGTTGAATGAAGAAGTAACGGTAGCAGCGGCTAATGCTAAAGAAGAAGAAAGTGGGAAAAGCATTGATTATGGCAGCGTAGAAATCGCAGCTACAGCTAAAGATATTGGAGCTGAGGCAAACATAGCTAAAGATAGTAAGCTACAAGTTGCTGATTTTAGTGAGGACACTTATTCAGCTACAGTTATTGATAATTTTTCCGGCGGATCAAGTCGAGAGGTAAGAGTTGTTTCTCAAAATGATTTGGACAAGTTATTAAGTCAGTTAAAAGAAAGTTTAAATAAAATAGCAGTAAATGAATTTGGTGACGAGTCCAAAGATGGTGTCCATTTTGTTCCTACGAGTAATAATCGCATTGTTTATTTCGAATATGATCAAGAAGAGGGTGATGAAGTAGAAACTTTATCGTTAAAAATGACTCTGGAGGTGGAGGCAGTTAAATATTTATCTAGTGATTTAAAACAATTAGCTGAGGCAGTTTTGCTTTTAGATTTACCAGAAAACTATGATTTTATAGATGAGGAACCATCATTGCTTAGTGATGAGCCTAAGCCAGCGGCAGATGATAGCAATCGTTTAGTTTTAGATGCCGAATTATCTGCTAAAGCCAGAGCAATCATTAATGAAGATTCATTAAAGGATTTAATTTTAGGTAAAAACTTAGATGAAGCAAAAAATAATTTAGAGGAACAAGAGTCAATCGATCGGGTTGAAATAATTTTACAACCAGCTTTCGTGGCTAAATTATTCAAAAAACTGCCGAAAGATCCTAAGCGCTTTAATTTTCTTATAGATTGATATGGCTAAAACTACTCCTCAACTAACTAAACAAAAAAAACAGTTATTAAACCTGTATCGACAGGCTCTCAAAGATGGAGTGGCTATCCAAGATTTAAACAAAAAAGTTAATTATTTTTTGAAACAAGATAAGGCTAGTCTAAAAGGCGAACAGCATTTGGACGAACAAATTAAAATGAATTTTTGGCGACGTTTACCAAGAACTATCAGAGTGGGGGCAACTTTATTACCATTAGCACTAATAGCTTTTGGTTTGGTACTTGCTCTATCTGCTTTATGGCCAATAATTGACTACTATTTACCCTGGAAAAAAGAAGAAGAAATAGCTTTATTATCACCAATTCCTCACTCTCAGTTATTGCTTGGCAATCCTTTAATTTCTGCTCAAGCTCAAGTTGATGTGGAAGAGAATCCAATGGCGGGTTTAGATACCCAAGTTGAGCCAGTAATTTTAGACCAAGCTGTGGATTTTACCGACTTAACTAATTGGTTTGGCGATGATTTAGAAACTGTGGAATTAAGTACTAGTGAGTTTATTGAATATAGTTTAGAAATTCCTAGTTTAAATGTTAGTAGTGCCAAAGTAAGAGTTGGAGGGAGTAACCTCAATCAAAGCTTGATTCATTATCCCGGCACGGCTTTACCAGGACAATTGGGGGCACCGGTAATTTTTGGCCATTCCGTTTTGCGTCAATTTTATAATCCTAGTGAAAATAATCCTCGTCGCTATAATTCAATTTTTAGTAAAATTATGATGCTAGAAAAAGGCGAAAAAATTTATTTAACCCATGATAATGTAAAATATACTTACATAGTTCAGGGTAAGACTGAAGTGAAGCCGAACGATACTTTTATTCTCGCTCAACGCGTTGATGTACGTCAACTAAAATTAGTTACCTGTATACCGGAGGGAACTACTTTACGTCGTGGTATAGTGACTGCCCAACTAGTTAAGGAATAGATAAATTTAGGAAAAATGTCAATAATTTTAGCAATTGATTATGGTTTGGCTCGAATCGGTTTAGCCATTTCTTATGTTGGTTTAGCTGAGCCACTTAAAGTAATTAAAAATGATTTAACGGCTAGCAAGTTAAATATTGGCGACCAAGCTTTAGAAGAAATTAAAAACATAATAGAAAAAGAAAAAGTCGAGAAAATAGTTTTAGGTATTTCTGAACAAGAGATGGCGAAAAAAACCTTAGAGTTTTCTGAGCATTTAAAATCGCTATTTTCATTAGACGTTATTTTGGTTGATGAGGCATTATCTTCTTATGAAGTAGAACAAAGATTGAAAGAATTGCCAAAAAAAAACAGACGCCAAGCAATTGATCATTATGCGGCAGCCATTATTCTCGAAAACTATTTAGATTTATGCTAGACTAAGTTTCTTAATGCCAAATTCTAAAAAAAAACCCTCTTTTTTTATTCCTTTATTGTTAATTTTTTTAATAGCAATAGTTTCTGGATTAGTGATTTTTATTTCTCTTTTGCAGGCGGTAGATAGCAGCGATCAAAGCACTGTCACTTTTCTTATTCCAAGAAACCAATCAACTCAGCGCATTGCTGAACGTTTAAAAGAAGAGGGACTTATTCGTTCAGTTTTAGCTTTCCGTTGTGTTGTTTATCAAAAAGGTTTGCAAAGTAAAATTCAAGCTGGTTCTTTTAAACTAAGCCCAAGCTTATCAATCAATGAACTAACACAGATTTTAAGTAGGGGAACTGACGATCTATGGATTACTCTCCCAGAGGGATGGCGACGTGAAGAAATAGCGGCTAGTCTAGCCAAACAAGAGCTTGTTAATTTTGATGAGCAGGAGTTTTTAACTTTGACCAATGGTCTAGAGGGACAATTATTTCCCGACACTCATTTGTTGCCTAAAAGTATCACTACACAAAGTATTGTTAATATTTTGTTAGATACTTTTGAAAAAAAGGTGTTGTTAAATTTAGGTGATGATTTAGCTAAGAGTAAATTAGATCTCAAGCAAATTTTGACTCTTGCCTCTTTAGTTCAAAGAGAAGGCGTCTTGGACGATGAGGGATATAATGACATGCCGCTTGTAGCTGCTGTCTTGTTTAATAGACTAGAGATTGGCATGCCACTTCAAGTTGATGCATCGCTGCAATATATAAAAGGTTATAGTGTGACCGAGCAAACTTGGTGGGCTAATCCCACTCCAGCAGATAGAAAATTAGATTCGGTTTTTAACACTTATCAGAATCTCGGCTTGCCTCCATCACCAATTTGCAGTCCTAGTCAGAAGGCTATTGAAGCTGTTCTTCATCCTCAGACAACTAGTGCCCTATATTATATTCATGATCTTTCTAATAAAATTCATACGGCAGAGACCATTGAAGGCCACAACGCCAATGTGAATCAATACTTGCGTTAGCTCATACTTCCTGTTACAATGCACGATTGTCTAAAAAGAGATTTTAGCCTAAGGCAATAGTAAGTAGCAGAACTAATTTGTGACTTTTGTTCTAAAAAACAATAAAACAGCTAATTAAACTTAGCACAGCAAGCAACAAACAATCTTAGCTGTGTTTTTTTGCTATTGTTAAGGTTTTTTTTTAATAAATAAGATTATAAGCACTTTAAATTTTAAACTAGACGTAGTTTAAATTATTATTATAAATCAAGAACGAAGAAAAATTTAGCAAGGAATTTTCATGCCACAAACAATTAAGCGCCAAAATTGGGGACAAAAACATTCAACTTTACCAGAATTAGATTTAATCGCTTTGCAAATTAGCAGCTACCAGGATTTTTTAAATCGTGGTATTAAAGAATCTTTGCAAGAAATTAATGTGGATAGAGGTATTGAAGATTTTACTGGTAAAAACTGGTCTTTGAAATTTGGCGAATATCGTTTTGGTCAGGCTAAATATACTCCTACTGAGGCTAAAAATAAAAACGTTTCTTATGATCAACCTCTATATGTAGAGGCTACTTTGTTAAATAAAAAAACTGGAGAAGAAAGAACTCAGGAAGTGTTTTTGGGTGATATCCCAAGCATGACTAACACTGGTACCTTTATTATTAATGGAATCGAGAGAGGTATAGTTACCCAATTAGTAAGATCGCCAGGAGTTTTCTTTTCTGGCGAAGAAGACCAAAACACTAAGAAATTGTTATACAAAGCTGAACTAAGACCAATGCGTGGTTCTTGGTTAGAAATTAATGTTAGCCGACGTCATGTTTTAACAATTAAAATAGATCGTCGTCGCAAAATGCCAGCTACTGTCTTGCTTCGAGCTCTAGGCTGGGAAAGTAATGACGATATTGCTCAAGCTTTAGGCGACACTTTGAAGAAAGATGAACTTGATTTGGTTAACAATACTTTGCGTAAAGATTCTACTAGCAATCAGGCAGAAGCTTTAATTGAAGTTTATGAAAAAATGCGTCCTGGTGAACCTGCGGTCTTGGAAACAGCACATGAATTTTTAAAGAACATGTTTTTTGATCCTCGTCGTTATGACTTGGGAGAAGTTGGTCGTTATAAGATGAATCGGCGATTAGGAATTAATCTTGATGAAAAATTAACTGTTTTGGCTAAAGAAGATGTTCTAGCTAGCATCAAATATTTAATTAAATTACAAAATGGTGAAGGCAAGGTCGATGATATTGATCATCTATCTAATCGTCGAGTACGCCAAGTTGGGGAACTAGTGTTGATTAGCGCTTTTCGTATTGGTTTAATTCGTTTAGAACGTTCAATTCGTGAAAAAATGTCTTTAACCAAAACTGATGAAGTTTTAACTCCTTCAGCTTTAGTTAATGCTAGACCGCTAATTGCCTCTATTGCTGAATTTTTTCGTCGTAACCGTTTATCAACCATTTTAGATCAAACTAATCCTCTATCAGAAATTGATAATTTACGTCGCTTATCTGTTATGGGCACTGGTGGGGTTACTAGAGATCGTGCCTCTTTCTCTATGCGTGATATTAATGCTTCACAATATTCTAGAGTTTGTCCCATTCGTTCCCCAGAAGGTCCTAATATTGGTTTAGTAACTTATTTAGCTCTTTATACCAAAGTTAATAAATATGGATTTTTAGAAGCTCCATATTGTAAAGTAATTAACTATCGAGGCAAGATGAAAATTACTGATGAAATTGTTTATTTAAGTGCCGATGAAGAAGAAGACTATCATATTACTCATGCCGGTGTAAAGACTGATGAGAACGACTATATTACTCAAGACTGGGTGCCAATGCGCTACAGCAATCAATTTATTGAGGGTTCAGTGAAAAAAGTTGAATATATTGATGTAGTGCCACGTCAGGTGGTTGGTAGTAGTGCTTCCCTCATTCCTTTTATTGCTCATGATGAAGCTAACCGTGCTTTGATGGGTTCGCACATGCAATGTCAAGCAGTGCCCCTCGTCAAAACTCAGGCCCCAATTGTTGGCACTGGTATGGAAAAAGAAATAGCGACCGCTATGGGTTGG
>JAAZKO010000057.1 GCA_012799795.1 Minisyncoccota bacterium
TCCGATCACTGCTTGAAAAAGGATACGGTAAAAAGATCCTTGCTAAATTACCAGCCCAGTTAGATTTAAATGATTTAACTCAGGGAGCTGTATGTCTTTTCCGATCACTGCTTGAAAAAGGATACGGTAAAAAGATCCTTGCTAAATTACCAGCCCAGTTAGATTTAAATGATTTAAGTGATGAAGCTGGGAATCTTCTTGTTTCACTGCTTGAAAAAGGATACGGTAAAAAGATCATTGCTAAATTGCCAGCCCAACCAGATTTAAAAAATTTAAGTCAGGGAGCTGAATTTCTTCTTCGATCACTAACTAAAAAACCAGAAGGCGAAAAATTCGTAAAAGAGCTGTTGGAAAGATCTAAGGGTACTGTTAGAAAAGGTATAAGTGGGGATGAGCTTGGATTTTTTGAAGGACAAATAGCTCCAAGTTTGTCTGAAATCATACAAACTTTTCCCATTAAAGAAGGATCTGCTAAAGAATGGAGAGGTGGTTGGCTTAGAGCTGAATTAAACAAAACTGGTTCTAAAAGTTATGTTTTTTTTAAACCGGATGGTGAAGAAAGTTTTAAAATTATATTTTTTAATGATGAAATTGGAGACAGCAGTCTTGAAGCATACAAATTAGCAACAAAATTAATTCCTGGATTTGTTTCTGCTCCAGTTTATTGGGAGTTATTAGATGGTGAAAACCAATGTCCAGAACCATTATTGCGCAAAAATGGCTTTAGAGAAGTATATGCTGGATTAAGTTTGGGGAGTATTAATCTAAATGATTTACCTAGAGCTATAAGAGATAGTATTAATATACAAAAAGAAATTACTATTTTAACTTTAGGAATATATAATATTCACCATGGACACCCGCACGATGGCAACTTCAATGTTAGATTTTTAT
Organism: Minisyncoccota bacterium; assembly: GCA_012799795.1. Lineage (GTDB taxonomy): Bacteria > Patescibacteriota > Microgenomatia > UBA1400 > PJMF01 > JAAZKO01. The sequence goes on from JAAZKO010000057.1 coordinate 895, forward strand.
TAACTGATGAAAATGGTACAAAAAGCTTACTTTTTGATCTTAATAAAGCTATTAAAATGGCTAAAGAAAATAATTGTTTACTTACTCCTATTGTAACTTTGAGAGATTGGGATAGAGCTGTCAGTTGGTAATTTTGCTATGAATTTAAAAGCTTTGCCCTCTTCGAAGACTAGTCACCTGTTTTGTTGCTCAAAGAATTAAGGATTTTACAATGTGCTTCCAAGCAAGCTACTCACGATTGATAAGATAACTCCAAATATAAGTGCTGAAAGAAAGCCATCTATCTTAAATCCAGGCACTATGTTGGCAGCTAAATATAAAATAAAAACGTTGATGACTATGGAAAATAGGCCCAAGGTGAGTAGATTGATTGGTAATGTTAACAGTATTAAAAGTGGCTTGATAAGGCTATTGAGTATTCCTAACACTACAGCCACTACTACTGCATTTAAAAATGAACTTACTTGAACTCCTGGAACAATGTATGCTGAAATTAGTACTGAGAGTCCATTTACTATAAGTGATATTAAAATATTCATGGAGCATCCTTTCTAACTTAAACAACTTATGCTTATTATAGCATAGCAATAATCTTGATTTTTTATTTTTAATATTCTTTAAAGATCGCTTCTAACTATTAAACTATTTTTAACAATTGGAAAAAAATTAAATTTATCTAATTCTAAACTTAAATAAAAATCTTCTATGGGAAACAAAGGTTTGTTATGATCTAAAAACCACTCACAACCCGGATGATTTTCTAACTTTTTTATAATTTTAGGCATTGATGGTGCTCTTGAACTGAAAAGTTCTGAAAACACTAAAATTTAGCAAGCCCCATCAACCCATTTGAGGATATTAGACGGGTCTACCAGAACTTTTACGTTGTTGCGGAGCATATGGGTCTGGAACCAGGATGTCCCATAGCCACTTACACCTTTCAGAAGTAATTGTACAAGAAATGGGACAAATCGGACACTATAAAAAGGGAGTGTCTTATTTTATAGACGATATATTTTGATCTACTAAATACTATTTATCTTTTTTCAACTCCTCAAACTTCTCCTTCATAGTTGGATTACTTCTAGTGAGCCGTTTGATAGTGAGATCGTCCATTTTATTTTCAGCTGTGAGTAAGTGTTTATCTGAAAGCGTTAGTGCATCTCTTACTTTTTCAAGATCTTTAATCGCTTTATTAATTTGTTCAACTGCTTCAATGTGTTGCTGACCCGCATATTTCATTGATCTCAACCAACTATTTTTCCATCCACTTACTTCATCTTCAAACTTAGTAATATCAATGTTTTGACTCTTAACTATAGCCAATTCAGTTTTATATTTAAGCGAATTTAAAGCGGCATTCCTGAGCAACGTAATCATTGGAATGAAGAATTGAGGCCTGATGACATACATTTTGGGATATTTATGTGATACGTCTACAATTCCAGTGTTATAGAGATCGTTATCAGCTTCTAGTAATGAAACGAGTACTGCATACTCACAACCCTTGTCATTTCTATCTTTATCGAGCTTTTTAAAGAAATCTTCATTTTTCTTCTTATTCTCAGTTTCATCACCTTCGTTTTTCATTTCAAACATGATGCTAATAATTTCTACACCTTGATCATTAGTCTCACGATAGATGTAATCTCCTTTAGTACTGCCCTTTGCATTACCATCATTATCTTTTTCAAAGTAAGCATTTTGAAAAGCTGTGGCTCTAAGCTTATTAAATTCAATTTCACAGTGCTGCTCAAGGGTTTCACCAAGCATTTTAGTCGAGGCTTTGACCTTCAAATCCTTGTAATACTCGATCATTTCTTCTTTACTCTTGAGCTCATTTTCATATTTTTCTTTGATAGAGGTAGTAAGAAGTTTTGACTCCGAATCTTTTTTATCAAGCTTATGAACGAGTTCATCGCGTTCTTTTTCAACTACCCTGAGAGCTTCTGTGACAGCTAGTTTCTTTTCTGTTTGTGCAGCTTCTACCTGAGATTGAAGCTTGCTAATTTCAGCTTCTTTTTTGGAAATATCTTCTTGTGATGAGTTCTTAGCATTGGCTTCAGCTAATTTAACGGCTGATTCTTTTTCTTTTTCTAAGATTGCAATCTTTTCGAGAA
>JAAZKO010000058.1 GCA_012799795.1 Minisyncoccota bacterium
AATTGTTTTTTCGACGATTTAGCTCTTATTTGGAAATTTATTTGTTATTTAAAAGTTTCATATATTATCAATCCTATTAATAGAATTAATAGGATTGATAATATATGAAACTTTTATTGAGAAAAGATTATCTAACACTATTTTTAATTAAAGTAACCGAAGTATTGGGTTTTTCTTTAATCCTACCTTTTATGCCCTTTTACGCTAAAGAATTAGGGGCTAGCCCTTTGCAAATATCTCTAATACTGGCTACTTTTTCCTTTTTTCAGTTTTTTATGTCGCCAATTATGGGTAGGTTGTCAGATGTGTATGGCAGAAAACCATTGTTAATTTTTTCGCAGGTGATGACCGCTCTGAGTTTTTTAATTTTTGCACTAGCTAATTCAGTTTGGATGCTAGTTCTTTCTCGATTGGTAGATGGTTTGTTTGGTAGTAATTTTGTTATTGCTCAGGCTTACTTGACCGATATTTCTAGCAAGAAAGATAGATCAGTAGCTATGGGCATGAGCGGTATGGCTTTCGGTTTTGGTTTCTTGATTGGTCCAGCTTTAGGAGGTTTTTTAGCTCAGCGTTTTTCTTATGCTTTGCCCGCTTATTTAGCAACGGCCTTATCTGTTTTAACTATTTTGATGACAATTTTTTTGTTAAAAGAAACTGTCAAAAGCCAGTCTTCAAAAAAAGTTCGTTTCAAATTTTCCTTAGAAATGTTTGAATTAAAAGGTTTCGCCAAGTATTTCAAGATGGAAAAATTAAGAGATTTATTTCTAATTTTGTTTTTCTTTTTATCAACGCAGGTTATTTTAACCAGTAATATGGCTATTTATGGTGATAAAAAGTTTGCTATAAATGCTCAGGAAATGGGTTTGGTGCTGACTGGTATTGGTTTAATCACCATTATTATGCAGGGCGGTTTATTAAAAACATTAATTAAAAAGTTTGGTGAAAAAAAATTATTATATTTTTCTTATTTTTCTTTGTTTATTGCTTTTTTCGCCTTGTCCCTGATTAAACAAAAGGAGCTTATATATTTTCCTCTAATGTTGGCAGCTGTTGGCTGGGGTCTTTTTAGACCAATTATGATGGGTAATATTTCTAGAAAAGCATCGGACAAGGAACAAGGTGCGGTTCTAGGTGTAGCCAGCTCACTAGGTAGTATTTCACAAATGATTGGTCCAGTAGCTGGTGGTTTTATTTTATCTAATTTTTATTATGAATATTTAATTTATTTTGAAATTATTCTATTATTCGTGATTGGCATATTTATTAGCCGATTAAATGTGGTAAAAAAATCATTATCAAAGAAAAAAAATAATAACTAATTTTTTTCGATAATCATTTCAAACAACTCTTCTCTCGACAAATGATCTACATTTTTAAAAATAAAAATTGTTGGATGATCAAAGACTCTAAAAGTTTCCTCTACTCCATCATCTTTAATATCGACACCCAGTAATTTCGGATAGGAGGCAAAACCCATTATTTTTTGGTAGCCAAGCTCTTCAGCAAATAATAAATGATAATAATTACTTGTATAAGGATGCTCGTCGCTTCTAGGAATAGTGCGATAGAGACGTTGACTGGCAATAATGAGGTAGTCACCCTTAGCTAATTGTTCACTTAAATTATTAATTTTTTCCAGACTATCAACCTGATAAAGTTCTAAGAGTAAATATTGATAATTTATGGGCTCGCTAAAAATTACTGGCAAACGCTCATCTCTTTCTTCATGAAGAATAGTGCTTTGTTCGGCAATGTTATTTTCAATCCAGCGAGAGGCAGTAATTCTAATATGTTCTTGTTGATAAATTTGTATAAAAGATAAAGCCCAGATGCTATGGGTAATTAGGAGTAAAGTAATTAATATTTTTTCTATTTTTTTATTCTTTAATTGATCGATGCTTAAGCCAGTTAATATGATTAAAGCAGGAATGAAAGGAATTAAATAACGGTTAAATTTTGCATACCATCTACCAACATAGAGAAAATATAGAGCGGAAAAAAGCATAAATGGCCAAAGGAGCTTATATTTTTCTTTATTCTTCATAAACAAATAGAAACCCCAACCGGCAGTGATCAATAGAACAAAGGAACTCTGCCACATAAGCGTTTTTATTGGAAATAAATAAGGAGTGGTATTAATAAATTGCATGGTGTAAAAAATTTTTTCTTGACCACTAGCTACCGCTTGCTCGTATTGCATGGTAGATAAAAATTTTTGAAAGTTGAAAAAAGTATTGGGTGAGGTAGTAAAAAAGATTAGCGCACTAATGCCAAAAAAAGCAATAAGCTTGAGTAGGGTTTTTGCTTTTAATTGATGAACCATCAGCAATGCAGAAATAGGAACAAGAGCAAAGGCCAATGCGGAGCTTTTTGTAGCAAAACTAATTCCCAAAACTATTGCCATTGCTAGCAGAAATTTTTGCTTTTTTTCCTTAATCAATTTTATTGAAAGCCACGTCAAAATGAGCAATTCCAAAAGCAATAGACTTTCAGTTACCCCAAAATGAGCATGTTGAATAAAAGTAACGGTAGTACTGGCTAAAAAAGTAATTATTAAGCTTGTTTTTTTCTTAAATAATTCCTTGCCAATCAGATAAAAGAAAATAACAGTTAAAAAAGAAAATAATGCTGAGTAGGCACGAGTGATGAGATTAATTTTAGCAAAATCTGTTTGCCACTGGATGTCGTTACTTAGATAGCTGATGATTTGCGAACTAATATCAGTTAAAAAAAGAGGAAAACCGTTATATGCATAAAATTCTGGATCAGTCTTTTCTGGCCAATCTAGGTTGACAACAGCTCTAGCAATATTGCGTTCATCGGGATGAAGAGCTAGCCCCCGATCCCAGTTGAGATTGCTAAAGCGCAAATAAGCTGCCAATAAAAAAATAAAAAATAAAAGTAGTAAATGAAAGTTTTTTTGCTTTTTAATTTTATTAAATAATTTAATTAACACAAGATAATGTTACAACAGAAATTGCTTTTTGGCAGGCAGAAGGTTTTATTTTTTGTCAAATCTTTGACCCAGGATAATAGTTGCCCAACCCTCTGCATGTTGGGCTGCACTATAATGTCGAGTAAAACGCCTCCCCCAGTTGAATCTGGGATCTTCGTATGCCGAACGCAAAAAAGTACGCACATGTCCAGCTACACTTAAATCGTTATCACCACTCCATCTTTCGAATAAGTGATGAAGAGTGTAATTAAGACTGCCAGGTTCCAATAAATCATGAGAACTGGGAGATAAAATTCTTTGAAGTGTTTTGTCATTGCCAGCAATACCCTCGTAATTGCGGTAGGTATTGGGCCAGCTAGTCCAGTGATCACCGGGGTTTTCATCTAGCGCTTGATGAAATTTAAAGAGTTCTGAATTCTGATAATCTCTAATTAATTTTGCAAGACCAAGTTCTGATTCGGGAATTTTAGAATTTGCAAGTTTTAAATTATTTATGGCTAAATTAAAATTTTGTCTAGATAAGATCATTTGTTCAAGATCTTCAATTTTTTGGCCATGACTTTCGCGATAGATTCTTGTTAAAATTCTTGTTCTATCTACAGCCCCATTTTGGTTATAAACATCTGGTTTAAAGTGGGGTTTTAAATAAATAGAACCAGGGGTGCCAATTGATCCCGTGTCTACTGCTCTTACTAAATTAGGTGTTAAGTCCAGAGCTAGACCCTCCATTCCCATATCAGATATTTCAATAGGAATTTGACTATTATTTCTAATCTCATTAATGACTTGTGAAACTAAATACTGAACCAATCTACCCATTCCTTGATGTGCTTGTTGAGTTGCCAAAGGCACCATTTGATCACGTTTGGAATTATCGGGGACAACCTCTTGTAGTGCTTTGAGAGCTGGATCAACTTTTTCTCCAAGACTAATAATTTTTTCTAAAATAGGACTATTATTAGAAATTTGAGTAAAAAAGTGATAGCCTTTGCCAGTCATAACTGTATTGTAAATAAAACCATATTGACGCAATTTTTCAGTGATGATTTTGTAGGCTGGTTCAATTAATTCGAAAACACCTAGTTGATCTATTAAAAATCTTTCTGGATATTCTTTATTGAAATATTCAATATCAATAACGAAGATGGATCGATTTGGTAAAAGTCTTTCTTGATCGTTGAGTGATTCTTTTTGCCAGAGAGACATAAAGATTTCACTAGTTGGTTGCCAGTTAAGAAAGTCAGGTAAAAAGTCACTTTTAATAGATTTGGCTGGAGCACCGCCTGTTTTTTCTTGCGCAATATTAACGTTGGCAATCGTTAAATATTTACAAAGCCAATCGTTAAATTTACTGTTGGGATCAGTTAGTTTAAAACCAATTGGTGGATTATCAGCACCACAAAATTGAGCAATAGTTTTGGAAACCACTGGGTGAGAATAATATTCATAAGGATTGTTGACTTCTTTAGCAATTGTTTTTTCTTCAATTCTAGTTTGTTGTTCTTTTTTAGGAGGCATGTTTAGCTTTGGTTTTTTAAATAATTTTTAATAGTTTCTAATATCTGTTCTTGTTCTTGATGTGCTAAATGCATTTCCAAAATAATATCAGCGTTTGGCTCTCCATTTTTAATTTGCATTTTGATAAACTCATCCATAATTTTTAGACTTTCAACAATAGGCATAATATAAAAAGATTCTGTGTTTTGAAATTTACCATTCAATTCTGGAGCACCATGTGTTTGGTGAATATCATTTTTTTTATCAACAAAAGCTCCAGCAAAATGAAATCTACGAATAGGAGCGATGCTATCAATCTCCACAATGTAGTCGATCAAGATTTCTGGAAAATTTTGAGAGGAGCAATTTATTCCGGGCATCAGTGCGGCATGATTGTGCCATAAATGAGCCAAATCAACGCAGGAAGTTAATTTAGGATGAATTTTTTTTAAGTATTTTAATAAATCTACTGCTTCTTTAGTATCAGCAGGCCACTTTGGATATTCAAGATTTTCTAACATTAAAGAAACTGGATAATTATTTTCATCAATATATTCTGATAATTCTGTAAAAGAGCTAATAGCTCGACCCAATTGACTAATTCTTAGATTAAAATCATCCTGAGGGGTTATATGTAAAATCATAGCTTCAGCTCCAAGTTTTGCAGTCAAATCCAAGGCTCTTTTGTTTTCTTCTAACGATTTTGATCTCAATTGATCATCAACGTTGGCAATATCTCTTTTTTGAGTTGGGCCATGAACAATTATTTTTGATTTATAGTTTTTCAGCATTGCTGGTAAAGTTAACCACCAGTTTTTTAGATAGTTATTTTCATATTGAATTTCCAAACAATCCAAGTTCTGCCAATTAGTTAACAGTTGTTGCCATGCTTTATCGTGTGCTTTTTGATTGAAAATTTCTTGTGGATTAATATAAGCAGCCAGTCCCAAATTAGTTTCATGTTGAATAATTTCTTCTTTTTTTTCAACTTTTTTTCTTGTCAATTCGGGAGTCATATTTGAAAATTATACTATGTGATTACTTTTAAAACAAAGCTAGAAAGTAAAATTTTTTACAATTTTTATAGTATAGTGGTAGATATATGAAAAAAATTCTATTTAGCTTCTTATTTATTTTTTTAGGCAGTTTAATTTTTTTAACTTTAGGTAACAAAATTCAAGCGCAAAGTCTTTATTCAATGAATGAAGTAGAGCTGCATCAAACACCAGATGATTGTTGGATGGTGATTGAAGATCAAATCTATGATTTAAGTAGTTACTTAGTTGACCATGACCGTTGGCTAAATATCCGAGATTGGTGTGGATCGGATGCTACTGATGACTACAATAACAAAGCTGGAATGAATCGAGATCATAGCGTTAAGGCTGACGAAATGTTGGCAGGATATTTAATTGCTGATTTGGCAAATAGTGAAGAAATTAATTTGACTCAAAGTGCTGAAAACGATAGACAAGCAAATGTTCCAACCTCGGTACTCGTTTCGCGATACAAGGTTTTTTTGCCAGTTTTATTAACAATTGCTTTATACTTCTTAAGTAAAAAATTTTTAAGCAAAATAAAACATGATTTTTTGTGGAACAGTATTTTATTGCTAGGACTAATTCCAGTAGTTGGTTTTGGCTTTATTTTAGCCCTAGCCGATCAGCTAGCATTTTTAGCTAAGATTAATTTTACGCAAATGCTTCACCAACACGCCCAATTATCCATCATTTTTGGCACTGTAATGGTTTTGCATTTTATACAAAGACTTAAAGCTTACTTGTCGCAAGGAAAAGCTAGTTTTAGGAAAAGATAGGCAATTATTCTTTTTCTTGAACGCTGGCTTCAGGAACGAACTCGTTAAGATAAGCGATGAAAGCTCCTAAGCTGTTTTCTTCAATAAAAACTTCTAGAACATAGGGAAGATCTTTACTCAACTCGCTTGTACATTTTACGGCATGTGTTTCATTACTGTGATTAAAACCAAAAATTATTCTATTTAATCGTTCTTCTTCCTCAATATTTGTGCATTGAGCAGTCACAATAATTTTTTTCATGTTTTCTTTACTCATAGAACCTTTCTCGCTTTATTTTATTTTAATGTATACAAGTATATCATGAAAATGTTTATTATCTCTTTAAATATTTAATAATTTTGAAGGAGAAATGTTCTAATTAATTTTTGTCTCT
>JAAZKO010000059.1 GCA_012799795.1 Minisyncoccota bacterium
AAAAAAAAGATGAGCTTGATCAATATAATCATCAGTACAAAGAACGCAAAGGCCAATTGCAAAATAATCCACAGGTAATTGCGTTGAAGGTTGACATTGCTGATCTTAATGAACAAAAAAAAGACCTGGAAGAAACCCTAAGTGGTCACTTAATTAACTATCACAGCCTGACTAATTCCACTAGTTTTGATACTAGCGAAGGCGATCAATGGGAATTTGTAATCAAGGCTAAAATTAAAAAGAAATAATATTTTTTAAGAGCCAAGTCGCTGTTGAATTCTAGCAATAGCACTTGGAGAAACATTTTTTCTATTTTTAAGTGATCGGGAGCGTTTTTTTAATCGACTTCTTTCAGCAGTTCTATCAGCTTTAATTCTTGATGGTTTTGTAAAATAGCGGCGATCTTTAGCGATTTGTACTGTACCAGCACTAGCACTAGCCTTTTTGAATTGACGAATTACATCACCCGTTGACTGGTTTTTTTTAGCTTTAATAATAACTGGCAAGTTAATCACCCCCTCTCTGAGTTGCTCTATTTATAGAAGAATCCATTATAAGTGATAGATGGCGATAAAACCAGAGTTAATTTGGAAACCTTTCTAATTGACACCTCTAAGTTTTAATGTTAACTTTTAAAAAGTTTTTTAAAAATTTAAAGCAGTTTATGCGTTTGTTAGTTATCGAAGACGACTTAATTTTGTCGGACCTATTGGTTAATATCCTTTTGAAAAACTATTTAGTTGATTTAACTAGTAATTTAAATAAGATTGAAGTTTTACTTGAGAAAAATTCTTATCAGGTCATATTACTTAGTTCTTTTGTTTTTCACAATCAGCAATTAAAAAAACGAGCCAAGCAGGTTTTTAAAAAAACTCAGTCTCCAATTCTATTGTTAACTGCAGGTGAAATATCTGATCAAGATTTTAATTATTTGGGTCAAAGATCAGTAGATTTTTTACATAAGCCATTTAGCATTGATGAATTAAATTTAAGAATCGGATTGATTTTGTTTAATTTAAGCAGTCAGAAGCGAGAATTGTTTTTGAAATACCAGAATTTGTTATTAGATAATAAATCTCACAAGCTATGTTGCGGGGATAGAAGTTTATTACTAAGTCAGAAAGAATTTTATTTATTAGAATTATTTTTTAAACGACCCAATCAATTATTATCGAAAAATTTATTAGCCAATCTGGTTTGGGACGATGAAGAAGTGATTTATGGTAATACTATTGCCGCTCACCTTAGTAGTTTGCGCAGAAAAATTAAAGTTATCTCTGGTAAAAATTTAATTAAAGCTGTTAGAGGCTATGGTTATCTTTTAAGTAATTAAAGCATCTGCTTGATTTTTTTCGGGTTTTTCCAAGCTCCTAAAAGATGAACGTGTAGGTGTTAGACTTGTTGCATTTCCTTACCAACATTAATGTGAATTTGATAGTTATCTGCAATTTTCATTTTTTTAGCCATTTTTCGACATAAAATTAAGATTTGAGCATGTAAGTCTTTATTTTTTAGATCAATTTCTTCTAAATTTTTATACTCATGTTTGGGAATAATTAATAGATGAACAGGAGCCTTGGGCTCATTGCTAGATATAACGATAAATTCTTCATTTTCAAAATGAATGGTGCTTGGTAATTTTCTTTGGATGATTTTTGTAAATATTGATTCGCTCATACTTAACTTTGATAAATTTAATTAGTTTAACTATAAATTTTTTTTATTAAATCAACAACCTGTTTAAGACTGAGTTTACTAGCCTTTTTTTGGCGCCAGCCACTACTGCCATTAAGTAACATTTTGCCACTGGCGTGATAAAACCAAGTAGCTGACTGATCTAATTGGCTAATGGCTTCTTCTAACTTTTTTAAATCAAAACTACTACCATCCGGATTTTTGCTATCTGGTCTGGCTTTAATTCTAATAAAACCTTGTTCAGAATCTTTGCGAACTACTAATTGATAGCCCTGAATTTGAGCTAACTTAATGGTGTCGTCATTACCACTTTCGATAGCTAAACATAAGCCAATGTTAATGTTAAATTCTTGACCCTTTTTTTTAATTGTTTCTTTAGCGCTGTAGCGCTGAGTCAAAGCTGCATAGGCATAATCTAGGGCTTCTAAACCAAAATTTAATTGGGACTGATCGTTGTGTAAATTAACGAATTCATGCCCATGAATTAATGAATGAAGTGAAAACGTAAAGCGGTCTTCTTTTGCCTCTGCCCAATTAATTTCATTAAAATGGTCAATTTCGGTAATGTGTTTAACCACAGCGGCTAGCGCTTGATCATCTTTTTTATCTGGATAGTGTTTACAGATATAATCATAAACTAGAGAGCTGGCTGAGATATTAGGAGCAGCTCTTTCGACCTGATGATGGTCGAATTCGCCAAGTCCAGTATCAACATGAGTAACTTCATGAAGTTGACAGTTATAATTCTTTTCACAATCTTCTAGGCTGATTTTATCCCCCGGATCGACAAAAGCCACCTTAGCATCAGCATAATTTAAGGGATCAAATCTTTTAAATAACCAGACGCTGCCAATTGCATCTAAATCTGGAGCATGATGAGTTACCAATAGTTTTCTCTGGGACATGTTTTTATTATAACAGCTGCTAAAAAAAGAACCCACCGAAATCGCCTAGAAGGTAGATTTCAGTGGGGGTATTCCTCACCGATAATACACCTAACAATATATAGCAATTTTTTTCTTTTCAAACATGAAAAAAGGATTGATCATTAGGCTTATAATTTTTTATCAGACTAACTACTTATTTAAATATAGGATCATTATTTATCGCAATTTTTGCAAAAAAGGCTTGGTTTTTACTATTTATCTATTTTAAGACGACTTAATAGTTCTTTTGATCCAATTAATTTGCCTTTTTTTTGAGTTCGCAGCTGCCATTCAATTTTATCTTGGTTGCGTTTTGAAACTAATAAACGAATTGGAATACCAATTAAATCGCTGTCAGCAAATTTTTCTCCCGCTGATCGTTGTCGGTCATCCCAAAGAATTTCAATACCATTTTTTAACAAATCATTATAGATTTTTTTAGCAAACTCTTCTCCACCCTCAAGACTAACTAAATGAGCAGGAAATGGAGCAACAGTTTTTGGCCAAATGATACCTTTTTGGTCATGGTGTTTTTCCACTATTACCCCCATGGCTCGACTAAGACCGATGCCATAGCAGCCCATAATTGGATAATGCTGTTGATTATCTTTATTGACGTATTGAAGATTAAAAGCCTTAGTAAATTTTTGACCTAAATCAAAAACATTAGCCACTTCACTAGCTCTAGCTTGTTTTAGTGCCACTCCGCATTTAGGACAAGGACTGCCCGCTTTCACTTTGGCGATTTCGCTATTAACACAGTAACTACAAGCATCACAATATAAAATATCATCTTCACCGGCGTCGGTAATAACCATAAATTCATAAGAAATTTTCTTAGTAAAACTACCGCCACTTGCCTCAGTTACTTTAGGACTTAAATTTAATTGTTTGAAAATTTTTAAATAAGCATTTTTAGTTTTTTGATAGAACTTTTCAAAATCTGCTTGATCGGCGTGAAAACTATACATGTCTTTCATGTAAAATTCTTTGCCTCGCAAAATACCAGACTTAGAGCGTAGTTCGTCACGATATTTCCATTGAATTTGATAAAGAGCTAAAGGCAAATCCTTGTAAGAATTAATTAACTCTTTAGCTAAAGGAGTGACAACTTCTTCATGGCTTTGGCCTAAAGCATATTCGCGATTAGTTCGACTCTTCAGTTTAAATAACACATCAATCTCATTCCAACCACCAGTAGTTAGCCAGTTGGCTTTGGGATGCAGGGCGGGCATTAAAATCTCCTGAGCGCCCAAAGCATTCATTTCTTGACGAATAATATTTTCGATTTTACGCAGTACTCTTAAACCAAGAGGCGTATAAGTATAAACTCCAGCCATTAATTGACGAACAAAACCAGCTTGAACAAGCAGGCGATGATTAATCGTATCAGCCTTAGCCGGTGGATTTTTGCTAGTAGAAAAGGCTAACTGAGACATTTGCATAAGATATTCCTTATTTTAAAGGGAAAAGAGGCTTTTGACCAGTTTAAAGATATTTTAATTGAGTAATTCTTGAGCAAAAACAGAACTAATATCTAAAACTGTCAGTTTTTTACTAGTTTCTTGCTTTTGTCGAATTGAATTGCTAACGATAATTTGATCAACTGCACTATTTTCAAGTTCGTTTAGACCCTGACAGAAAACTCCATGGCTAGCCAGAAAATAGACTTTTTTTGCGCCATTCTTTTTTAATAAATTAGCACTTTCAATCACCGTACTTCCAGAAATAATGACATCGTCTATGACGATTACGGTTTTGTTTTTTACTGAAGGACCATGTAGTTCATGAGCCGTCACTTGACCGGTTTTTAAATCTCGACTTTTATCGATATTGACAACATCTAAAGCAACTTTTTCAGCAAAAATTCGTGAGCGTTTAATCCCTCCAAAATCTGGACTGGCCACTACCGCTTGATCAAAATCAATTTCTTTTTTAAGATAATTAATAAAAATTTCATCAGCAAATAAATGATGGGTGGGCACAGAAAAAAAGCCAGGAATGTTAGAATTGTGCAGGTCTAGCAAAAAGATTTGATTAATAAAACGTTGCGAGATAGTGTCGGCTACAACCTTGGCGGCAATGGCTTCCCCAGGACGAAAAACTTTATCTTGCAGGGAATATCCCAACCAGGGAATAATAAGGGTCACTCCCCTAGCCCCCAAGCGTTCTAAGGCATCAATGATGAGTAGGGTTTCAATAATGTTTTCATCTACCGGAGCATTAAAACTTTGTACTAAACAAACCTCTTGACCGCGGACTAATTCTTTATCTTTAATCCAAACCCGTTTTTCATCATTAGCAAACTTAGAAATTTCAATTGGAATTAGTTGTGATGCTTTTTTTTTAGAAATTTTATTGATTTGATCAGCAATAGCGGTGGCTAGTTGAGGATTAGAAGAACCAGAAATAATATTCATATTTTGTTTTCATATCTATATTAGTTATAATCAAGAAAAGTTTTTTAGTCATCGCCGTGAGGAATACCAAATACTTTTTTCCAATGGCGCCACTGAGCAGATTGAGCGGATGTTTCTATGCCTCCCCTAAGATTGGGTTGACCCAAATTAACACTATAATTTGCATGAGGACAATGTCTTTGATCAACACATTGTCTGTAATTGGGGTCGAGAACCTCACAATGCTTTCTTCTTTCTTTTGGACTAGCAGTACAACCCGGACTTAGTTCTTTACCTGATTCTTTTGACATAATTTTTTTCTTTTCAACAAAAAACCATTATATCAATTCAGATAAAATAAAGCAAAAAAAGCTAAAAAAGAAATTATTCTTTAAGAGCGTCTAAAAATATCTTATATTTGTCAGGATTCTGATGTAAAGTCACTTTACTAATAGCCCGCGTGTAAGGTAAATATTTACTAAAATTAATCATATCTTCATTTCCGCTAATTAACCAAATTTTTCTAATACCGTTGCTTATAGCAGCCTCATAAACGTTAAGCCAACTGCCATGAAGGCCATCGGTGATGACACCAACAACATTCTTGGTTTTTTGAATTTCAGCAATTTGTTCAACGAAATTTCCAATACCACGTAAAATTACCGCATCAAGGCCAAATTTATTCAAATGTTGTTTGTGTGTTTGAGCATAATTAAATGAGTCTTCTACCACAATAAAGACAGGTCTTTTTTCTGGCAATTTTTCTGGATTCTCAAGAGAGCCTTCTTTTAGCATATGATCAAATTAAAGTGAATTATCAGGCAAAAACGATTAAAAGTAAATAAGTAAATCAAAGTGGAACACCCATGCTTAACTAAAACCATTCCCATACGATTGCAACCGAGAGTAATTTAAGGATAAACTTGTTCCAAAATTTGATTGAATTAGCAGTCGTTGCAAACAAATTGCTTGTTATAATATTTTCATTGTGAAATTACATAAAAATATTAAATTACTAGCTTGGTTTAATTTCTTACTTGATTTTAGGTTTTATTCTCCTATAGCAATAATTTATTTTACTAAAGTTTCTGGTTCTTTTGCACTGGGCATGAGCGTGTTTTCTTTAACAATGCTTTCCAGTGCCCTTTTTGAAGTACCGACGGGTTTTTATTCTGACATGATTGGCAGAAAAAAAACTCTTGTTTGGGGTGCTTTAATGAGTGTTGTTTCAGTGATTTTTTATGCTGTTGGAGGATCTTTTCTTATTCTAGCAATTGGTGGAATTATAGAGGGTATTGCTAGAGCGTTTTATAGTGGCAATAATGAAGCATTTTTACTTGATTCTTTAGCAGAATCAGATCAAGAAGAAAAATATTCTCAATACTTAGGAGCGACAAGCTCAATGTTTCAATGGGCCTTGGCTATATCAGCACTACTTGGTGGTATTATTGCAAGCAGCTCGCTTTCATTGGTAATGTGGCTATCTCTTATTCCTGCGACATTGGGATTTATGATTTCATTAAGAATGCTTGAGCCTAAAGTTCAAAAATTAGAAACAAGCAATGTCTATGTGCATTTAAAAAAAGCATTATTGTTGTTTAAAAAAAATGATAATCTTAGAACTTTAAGCCTATCTAAAATTATTGGCTATGCGCAGGGAGAAGCTGGATATCAATTTAGATCTGCATTTATCAACACTCTTTGGCCAACGTGGGCAATTGGATTGGGAAAAATGTTGTCAAACATTGGTGCTGCCATCAGCTTTCATTTTAGCGGAAGAATAATTAAGAAATTTAAACCATTTACAATTTTAATTACTGGCAAGGTTTATTCATTATTTAGTAATATTATTGCAACAGTTTGTCCAAGCATTTTATCGCCTATTATTTTGTCAAGCAATTCGGTTTTTTTTGGTACAGGAGCGGTTTCTATGAGTGAGTTATTACAAAAAGAGTATTCTTCCCAGCAGAGATCAACAATGGGTTCACTAAACTCATTATTTGAAAGTCTTGCATTTGCTTTAGTATCATTTGGATTAGGCTTTTTTGCAGATCAAATTGGGCCAGCAAAAGCTTTATTATCACTTCAAATATTAGCGGGCGTTTCTTTATTTTTAATATGGAAGCTTTTTAGAAAAAACAAGTTTGATAAATCAATCTAAGCTGTTTTGTGAGTCGGGAGGGACTCGAACCCTCGACACTCTGCTTAAGAGGCAGATGCTCTAACCAACTGAGCTACCGACCCGATTTCAACCAAGCAATTATAACAAAAATTGTGCCCCCAGGAGGATTCGAACCTCCATCACTGGTTCCGAAGACCATTACTCTAATCCATTGAGCTATGGGGGCTAATGTTTTAATTTCTCGGTCTCCAAGATATTATAATCCAAAAGCATCGAAAAAATAGCAGAGCATCTTTTGTACCAGCTGTTTTTTGCTTTGCAAAAAGACAGGGTCCGAAATATAGTATAATCTCTCTATAAGCCGAGATGGCGGAATGGTAGACGCGCACGCTTCAGGAGTGTGTGAGCTTTGCTCATGGAGGTTCAAGTCCTCTTCTCGGCACCAGATTTGTCATTTATAATAAGCAATTGCTCAAGCAATAGCTCTTTAATTTTGAGCCCGGGTGGCGAAATGGTAGACGCGCAGTCTTGAGGTGGCTGTGAAGCAATTCATGGAGGTTCAATTCCTCTCCCGGGCACCAATAACAAGGGTAATTAGCTCAGTTGGTTAGAGCGCATCGTTTACATCGATGAGGCCATAGGTTCGAGTCCTATATTACCCACAGTGACTTTGCTTGTAGCAAAAAATCGTTTACAATACAGAAGTTTTAACATCTCCAAGCTAGCCAAGTTGGTCACGGCACATGTCTGAAAAACATGGGATCTTGGTTCGATTCCAAGGCTTGGCACGTTCTACAAGAAGCGAGAGTAGTTCAGTGGCTAGAATGTCTCCTTGCCAAGGAGAAGGTCGCGGGTTCGAATCCCGTCTCTCGCTCACGAAACAAATTCCAAAATTAAAGACTTAAATTAAACCACCTTCTGGTTTATATTTAATCCAAGTTTCAAAAACAGTTCTAAAAACGATAATAGCTGGTACAGCTAACAATGCTCCTGCTACCCCAAAAATAGTGCCACCAATCAGAATCCCTAAAATCACAGTTAAGCCACTCACATTAACACTCCTTTGCATTATTCTTGGCACAATTAAATTGTTTTCTAATTGTTGAATAATTATGTAGAGAGCTAAAGTAATAATTGCTCCTGGCCATCCCAAAGTAATTAGGGCAATAAAAATAGCTGGTATTGCAGAAACTGTGGGGCCAATATTGGGAATAATTTCCATTAATCCAGCTAAAAGTGCTAGTGGTAATGAGTAAGGTAAGCCTATTAAAGCTGTAGCAATAAAAACCAAAGCACCTACAATGATCATTAAGATAAATTCTCCTCTAATCCAATTTCCCAATTGAACATTTATCTCTTTTGTTGCTTCTTCAAATTGCTTAATTTTCTTTTTATCTTGGGTTAACCAAGAAAAATCTCTAACCACTTGTCCTTTTTCGATTGATATATAGAGGGAAATCACTAGGGTCATAATTACCGTTAATGCTCCTGAAAAAGTTGAGCTAATAACACTAATCGCGGTGGATAAAGAACCACCCCACTGACTAGTAAGTCGACTGACGTCTTGTAAATTTAGCTCAAAAGTGTCAAGCATTCTGTCAATTTCAGGTGGTAATTTAAAAGTGCTTAACATTACTGAAAATTCTCTAGCTAAAGGAGGCACAATGATTGCTAAAAAAATGCCGACAATAGTGATAAATATAAAATAAACAAAGATGCTGCTGACCGACCTTTTCCAGTGAAACTTGTCTTGAATTTTGCAGATTGGTTTATTAAGACCAACGCTAATAATATAAGCGACAAAGCTAATAAACAGAATATTTCTAATTTTTTCAAAAAACCAAATCGCCGCAAAAAAGAGAAAAACATAAAAAAGAATGGATGGGGAAATCTTAATTAATAACTCTTTTTTTTGAACTTTTGCCATAGTATTTATACTATAACATAAGCTGAAGAGCTTTGGTTAAAAGCTGAGGATCATCAGCTTTTAAATGAATTAATCCAGGTGCTTTTTTCCACCAAGTGCTTTGGCGTTTGCTGTATTGAACTTCTGCTCTTTGCCAGGCCATTAAAGCTTCTTTAGCACTTAGCTGATGATCAAGGTGTTTGCATATTTCTTCAAAACCGATGCTACTGGCTGCTGGTAATTCTGGACTCAATTTAAACTGATTAAGAGCAGCTCTAACTTCATGAATAGCGTCTTGAAAACGCTCAGCAACCCGTCTGTTAATTTGTTCTTGTTGATTTTTTAGATTTAAGTCCAAGTGAATATTAATAATGTTATTTTCTTTTTGCTTTTTATTTAATTCTTGCTCTCCCCTCTTTTTAGCTTTGGCCACTTCTATACCTCGTATTAATCTTCGAGGATTTTGTAAGTCGGATGAATTCATAGTCTCAAATTTTTCTAGATCAAGTTGCTTAAGTTGTTCCTGAAGAAAACCTAAGGATTTTTTATTTAATATTTGGCGTAAGTTTTGGTTTGGTGGGATAAAAAGAGTCTCAGCTGGTTGACTAATTTGCTTATGATAAAAACCACTACCTCCTACTAAAATTAATAAATCTTTTTTCTTTAATTGTTCTTTAATGTGTAAAAAAAGTTTTTGAAAATGTGCTGGCGACCACTCCTGCCAAATCGGAATAATACTTATGCCGTGAAGGCTAATGGCCAATCGCGGATGAGTAAAGTAGCGATAGGGTTTTTCTTTAAGCACTTGCCAAGCATGAGGAATATCAGCTGCTGTTAAAATTTCTAAACCCTGATAAACCTGTCGAGAATCAACTGATAAGAGGAAAACTCGTTGAGCGTGATTGTTCTTTATTATTTGCTCAGCTAGTGCTAATGCTAGTTTAGTTTTGCCCGTAGCGGTACTACCCGTAATGGCAATAATTTGCTTTTTTAAGAATTTTTTTGACATTTATACTACTTTTGGTCTTTTATTAAGATTTTTTTTATTAATCAATTCATCAAGAATTTGCCAACGCCGCTTTTTGATCGCATGCGGAACATCATCTAGATAAAGTTGATTAGCAGTAGTGCCCGGCCGAGGCGAGTAAATATTAACGAAAGCTAAATGCCAGTTAACTTTTTTAGCCAAACCTAGGGTGTCAGTAAATTCTTCCTCAGTTTCTCCTGGAAAACCAACGATGATGTCGGTGCCGATAACTACATCCGGGGCAGCTTGGCGCAATTTCTTAATTAAATTTAAATAATCTTCACGACTATAACCACGATTCATTCGATATAAAACACTATTGCTGCCCGATTGAACTGGCAAATGAATAAAGCGATCTAATTTGGGATTATTGGCTATTTCTTCAATTAGTTGATCGTGAAAGTCCCAGGGATTACTACTCATAAAACGCAAAATCTTAATTTCTCTTAATTGAGAAATTGCTCTAATGAGTTCAACAAATGGCGGGATGCCTATGGGAGTCGAATATTGTGATTGATTGCTGGGTAAGCTTTCTCTTTTTAGTGCAGCACGTAGTAACATTTTACGATTAGCTATAGTAAGCTTTTCCAATCCCCAAGAATTAACATTTTGGCCAATTAAAGTGATTTCCTGATAACCTTTTTTAGCTAATTCATTAATTTCTTCCATGATGTCGGTAAAAGGGCGTGATTTCTCATTCCCTCTGGCATAAGGCACAATGCAATAAGTACAAAAAGAATTGCAACCAACTGAAATGGGCACAAACGCATGTAGCTTATCTTTGCGCTTGGCTTTTTTTAAAAAAGCCATTTGATTGGTGGGAATAATTCGATCAATCATGGGCAAGATTTTTTTTAAATGTTCTTGGCCGTGGTGAATCATGCAACCAGAAAAAATAATTTCTGGTTTAGCTTTTTTTTCATCCTTATAGAACTTAGCTACTTTTAATAAAAAAGCTCTTGCTCTTTGTTCTGCTCTTTCTCTTACGCTACAGGTTACCAGAGCTAATTTTTGACAATCTTGCCAAGAATCACTTTCGACTAAGCCTTCTTCTTCAAAAAGAGCGGCCATGCGCTCAGCATCGCTTTTGTTAGCTTGACAACCATAAACTTTGATAAAATATTTTTTTGCCATTTGATTATCCTTATTTTAACACCTTATTGTCTGCCTCCCTTTCACTTTTATTCTAATTAGATTAAAATAGCTATGTAAAAAAGGTGCGGTACCAGAGTGGTCTAATGGCGAGGTCTGCAAAACCTCCGTTCGCGGGTTCGAATCCCGCCCGCACCTCGACGACTATAAAGTATAGAAAGACTCGAATGATTATAAAATCAATTGAAGCTCAGGAAATTTTGGACTCACGAGGTAATCCGACAGTTGCTGTAATTTTAAAACTTGAAGATGGAACGGAAGTTTTTTCAGCAGTGCCCTCAGGCGCATCAACCGGTGCTTATGAAGCTCTAGAATTACGCGATGAGGATGCTGGTCGTTATTTGGGCAAGGGAGTTTTGAAGGCAGTTGCTAATGTCAACGACATTATTGCTCCAAAACTGATTGGTCAGGAAGTAACAAAGCAAGAAGAAATTGATCAAATAATGCTTGATTTAGATGGCACTCAGGGCAAGCAAAACTTAGGTGCCAATGCTATTTTGGCAGTATCAATGGCTTGTGTAAAAGCAGGGGCTATTGCTAGCAAGATGCCTCTTTATGCTTATATTGCTCAGTTATTTGGCAACAGTACTGAAAAATTTATTATGCCAATACCCATGTCCAATGTGCTCAATGGGGGGAAACACGCGATGGGCAGTTCAGACATGCAGGAATTTATGATTTTCCCTCTAGCAGCTGAGAGCGTGGTCGAAGCTGTTCGCTGGAATGCAGAAATTTTTCACCACTTGGGCAAAATCTTGCAGGAAAAGGGTTGGCAAAAAACTGTTGGTGATGAAGGCGGTTATGCTCCACCTCTTGGTACTAATGAAGCTCCTTTGCAATTAATAATGCAGGCTATTGAAGTGGCTGGATATAAGCCTGGTGAAGAAGTTTTTATTGCTCTCGATCCAGCAGCTAGCGAATTTTATGAGGGTGAGGGTGAGACCGGCTATTACAATCTTAAAACTGAAAATAAAAAACTAAGCAACAGTGAAATGGTAAAAAAATATCAGCAATGGGTTGAACAATACCCAATTGTTTCCATAGAAGATGCTTTGGCCGAAGATGATTGGGCTGGTTTTAGTCAGCTGACCAAAGCTTTAGGCAGACAAATACAAATTATGGGTGATGATTTGTTAGTGACTAACCCCGAAAGAATTCAAAAAGCTATTGATAGAAAAGCTGCTAATTCTGTATTAATTAAGCTTAATCAAATTGGAAGTGTTAGTGAGACTATTAGAGCGATTAAATTAGCCCAAAGCGCTGGATGGACTTGTGTTGTTTCTCATCGTAGTGGAGAAAGTGAAGATACTTTTATTGCTGATTTTGTCGTTGGTGCTGGTACGGGTCAAATTAAGACCGGCTCAATGTGTCGTAGTGAAAGAGTGGCCAAATATAATCGTTTAATGATGATTGAGCGAGAATTGGGAGATAAGGCAAAAATGGCCAAGTTCCCTTTTAAAAAATAGTGTATTTATTGAGAGGGCTTAATAAGCCCTCTTTCTTAAATAAATTATTTTAAAATAAGGGTTTATGTCTGAAAATTCTCAAAAGAAGTTAGCGCTAATTATTCTAGATGGTTGGGGTCATTACAAAGCTTATCCGGGCAATGCAATAAGCTTAGCTAACACTCCTACTTGGGACAAAATGTGGGCAGAAAACCCTCGAGCCTTACTGACTTGTTCAGGTGAGGCAGTTGGTTTACCAACGGGTCAGATGGGTAACAGCGAAATTAATCATGCGGCGATTGGTTCTGGAAGAGTCATTTATCAGGATTTGGTTAAATTAAACAAAATGGCAATTGAAAAAAAATTGCAGCAATCTCCAGCTATCAAAGAAGCTTTCGGAAAAGCCAAAAATAATTCAACAGCTCTTCACATCATGGGTTTACTTAGTCCTGGCGGAGTTCATTCACATCAAGATCATATTTTTGCCTTAATTAAAGAAGCCGCTGCCTTTGGAGTAGAAAAAATTTATGTTCACGCCATGACTGATGGTCGAGATACCGCTCCCCAAAGCTGTTTAGCTAGTTTTGAAAAATTAGACAAAATTTGTCAAGAAACTGGAGCAGAGTTAGCCAGTATTTCTGGTCGCTACTACGCTATGGATCGTGATCATAATTGGGAGAGAACAGATTTGGCTTATCAGGCTATCAAAGATCGTCAAGCTCCTCAATTCGTCAATGCTAAGGAGGCAATTGAGCACTCTTATAATAATGGCAAAGGCGATGAGTTTATTGTTCCCTGCACTATTAAGGTGAGAAACGAAGAAGAGGCTAAAGTGAAAAGTGGCGATAGTCTTATTTTTGCTAATTTTCGCAACGACAGGCCTCGTCAATTAACTGAGCGTTTTCTAGAAAATGGTCCACAAGATATCTTTTTTGTTACAATGACTCTTTATAGTGATAAATATCCAGTAGCTGTGGCTTTTGGTCCAGAAAAAATCGAACAAACTCTGGGCGAAGTATTAGCAGAGAATAAAATCAAACAACTTCGAGTAACAGAAACTGAAAAATTTGCCCATTTAACTTTCTTTTTAAATTGTAAACGAGAAGAGCCTTATCCTTTAGAAGAGCGTTACATGTTTGATAGCAACAAGGTAGAAAATCATGCGGAGAAGCCAGCAATGAGGGCCTTAGAGATTGCTGAAAAGGTAGCTGAGGCGATGATTGAGGGTCAGCACTCAGTAATCTTTGCCAACATTTGCAATGGAGATATGGTTGGACATACTGGTGATATTCAAGCGGCAATTAAAGCGGTAGAGACTGTTGACCAAAGTTTGGAAAAAATTTGGCAAACAGCTAAAGAAGAACAATACAGCTTAATCGTGACTGCCGATCATGGTAATTGTGAACAAATGCTCAATGAGGATGGCAGTGTAGTGACAGAACACAGCACTAATCCAGTACCTTTTGTTTTATTAAATGATGGTTTGTTGACAAGAAAAGAAGGAATTATGGCTGACATCGCCCCCACTATTCTTAAACTACTACATTTGCCCCAGCCAAAAGAAATGACGGGTCAAAGTTTAGTCTAAAAAACTACTTTCGTAAATGTGTTAAACTAATAAGAGCAATATAAAAATCAGAGAAAGGATTTTATGTCAGGTTATAGTATTAATTTAGAAGAAAAAACTCTTCAAAACCAAAATTTTCGAGAAGTGCTTTATACCGCTCCCCTAACTCAACTAGTGGTGATGTCGATTGCTCCGGGAGACGACATTGGTATGGAAACTCACGACGATCATGACCAATTTATTCGTGTAGAAAAAGGTGTTGGTCAAGCGATGATTGGTGAGAGCACTTATGATTTGGCTGATGGGGTAGCAATAGTCATTCCTGCAGGACAAAGACATAATGTAATCAATACTTCTAATACAGAATCATTACAGCTTTATACTGTTTATGCACCGGCCGAACATCCAGAGGGAAAAATTCATCCAAGTAAAGCTGATGCTCTTAGCGATCCAGACTATGCCGATGAGCATTAGAATATAATTTAATACAATCGTGAACTATTTTTTATTTTTGGAATTGAGGATTTCCAGAACTCCTCCAATTAGGATTGTAGCAAATAAGATTTCTGCTATTTCTTCAATAGTGATCAATTTAAAATAAAGATCACTACTGTATAAACCAGAGGAACTAAGAATTTCAGTGATGAGGATAATTGGCAGGAGAATGCTGCTTATAGCAATTATCAAAGCAACACTTTTAAATTTTGCTTGAAAGTAGTGAAACCAATAGCCACTCCAAAAAAAATAAATAAGAATTGCTGGCAAGTAATAAATTATCCAAAGTGAAGAATGATAGCCAAGCTTTTGAGAGGCGTCGACTACGGTTTCTGGACGAAAGAAAGCTAGAAATTCGAAAATTCGATAAATATTTTCGTGAATTTCCAGCAACTCATCAAATCCTAAAACAAGAAAAAAAATTGAGATAGGCAAAATGAAGCCGATTATTTTTTTAGGAAATTTTTGCTCTTTAATATTTATTAAAAAGTAAAAAGCTAAAAAGATTAACTTTGCGGACTGATAAACGGTTGGTAAATTGCGTTCATGGTCTAAATTAAAAAAGGTTTGATTTTTGCCAAATAGCAAGTGTAGCCCAATGATAAACAAATCACTAAGTAATAAAATTAAAAAAACGTTTTTGTTCTTTTTAATAATATTGATGGTATATTTTTTCACTTTTAATAGTATATGAAAAAAAAGAAGATTAGACCACAAGGAGAACTTATTAATGATATAATCACAGCAATGTCGTTATCAAATAACACTTACCACAGCGCTTGGTATTACTTCCCCACTGGGAGGTCTGTGTTTTTGATGCAATAATTTCATAATAATTTAGCAAATATCACAAACCTCCTTGAAGGAGGTTTTTTTATGTGTGGAAAGGAAAAAATGAAAAAACAAAAACTATTTCAGCCAAGAGCTATGCAAAAACTCTATGCTCTCACTGAGAAAAGAGCAATAGACTTATCATTGAGTGAAAATCCTTTAGGCTGTTCTCCCCGGGTTTCTAGTGCTTTGAAAAAAATACGAGTGGATTTTAATAATTACCCTTCGCCCAATGCCAAACAATTACGGAAAAAACTAGCTCAAAAGTTTGGTCTAAATGAGAATAACTTTTTTGTAGCCAATGGTTCTGAATCAATCATTAATGATTTGCCAAAGGTTTTTTGTGATATTGGAGATGAAGCAATAATCCCTGAATTAACATTTCCAATGTTTAGGGTTTCTTGCGAATTGACTGGATTAAAGGTAATTTTAGTAAAAATGACTGGTGCTTTAGGTATTAATTTATCAAAAATGCTTAAAAACATCTCCAGCCGCACAAAGATGGTTTTTTTATGCAATCCCAACAACCCAACAGGATCAATTTTATTAAAAGACGAAATTGTCAAGTTCGTAAGACAAGTGCCACAAAATGTACTAGTTGTTGTCGATGAAGCTAATATCGAATTCGGAGGAGAATCTGTAATTAATGAGCTTATTAATCAGGATAATTTAATCGTACTAAGGACTTTGTCTAAGGGTTTTGGTTTAGCAACACTCAGAATCGGTTTTGCTGTCGCCAATAAAAATATTATCCAAAAATTAGAAGAAGAAACACCGATTTTTCAAATTAGTGGAATTAGTGAACAGTTAGCTTGTATCGCTTTGGACGACGACGATTTTTTACAAAGAACAAAACGATTTGTTGCTGCTCAGCGCGTATTTTTAAAAAAAGAGCTTAAGAAACTTGGTTTTACAGTTTCTCCAAGTGAAGCAAATAATTTATTTATAAGATTGCCTTTGTTTCTGTCAGTTAAGCAATTTGTAGATAAATTAAGCAAAAAAGGAGTGTCTGTTATTGTTGGTTCAAATTTTAATGGTTTTGATGATTCTTTTTTTAGAATAAGTGTTAGGGATGCAAAAACCAATAAGATGTTTATTCAAAAAATAAAGGAGATTGTCGAAGAAGCTGTGTGAACAAGAATCAATGTGTACGTGTTTGTTAATATGGTGACCCCATGGGGAATCGAACCCCAGTTGCCGGGATGAAAACCCGATGTCCTAACCGCTAGACGATGGGGCCAGGTTTAAAGCCAAGTTATGTTTTTAAAGTGTCTAATTTTTAAATTTTGGCTTTGTAAATTACCAACTAAAGATATGATATCAAATCGCCACGCTTTTGGAAACTTTTGTTTTTTTAGCCATTGTTTGGCAACTATTTGCATTGATAATATTTTTTTATAATCAACGGCGTCACTCCCCTCTCCAAAACGATTGTTTTTCCTCCACTTAACCTCAGTAAAAACATATTCATCATACTGAAGGTCGAGAGCAATAATGTCTAATTCGTGGTTTTTAAAGCGAAGATTGCGAGCCAAAATTTGGTAATTATTTTTTGTTAAAAATGCACTAGCAATTGTTTCTGCTAAACAACCCTGTTTAAAGGATAAATTACTGAGTAATTTTTTCGAAAAGATTTTTTTCTTTAATTTTACTGGCGGCTTTGCCAACTTTATCACGCAAGTAATATAGCTTACTGCGACGTACATCTCCCTGACGTTTAACCTCAATCTTTTTAATGCTAGGCATAGCTAATGGAAAGATTTTTTCTACACCAATACTGTTAGCAGCAATTTTACGCACGGTAAGACTTTTATTTAATTCACGATTTTTAATAGCAATGACTATACCTTCAAAAATTTGAATTCTTTTTTTCTCTCCTTCAGCGATTTCTTGATGAACACGGACCAAATCACCAATGTTGATAGTTTGCTCGTTATATATAAAATTTATTGCCATAACAAGCGGATATTGTAACAGAGTTGTTATTGATTTGGCAAGCAGAAAAGATCTTTATTTTTGCTTTTTCTTAGATTTTTTTTCAGACTCTTTTAAAATTGCTTTTAAATATTCTATGAAAATTGGATGAGGTGTCAGTGGCTTAGATTTATATTCTGGATGAGATTGGGTAGCTAAAAAGAAAGGATGGTCCTTTTTAGAAAGTTCAATGACCTCCACAAAAAAATCATCGGGACTAGTTCCAGAAATGATAAAACCCTTTTTTTCTAAAGCTTGGCGATACTGATTATTAAATTCAAAGCGGTGACGATGCCTTTCTGAAATTAAAGCTTTTTTTTCATTTTTGAATGCGTGATGTTTTTTATAGATTCGATAAGCTAAAGTATCTTTTTTGAGTACACAATCATAGGCTCCAAGCCTCATGCTAGATTTATTACTTTTAATTTTTTGATATTTTTTATCAAAAGGAATAGCGTGAATTATTGGGTGTTTAGTTTTTGGATTAACTTCTTTAGTGTGCGCTTCTTTAAGACCAAGTACATTTCTAGCAAACTCAATTGAAGCAAGTTGCATGCCGTAGCACAAACCTAGATAAGGAACTTTTTGTTCACGCGCATATTGAATAGCATTAATTTTGCCCTCAACCCCTCTTTTACCCCAGCCAATTGGCACAATTATTCCTTCGGCTTTTTCTAATTCGTTTAGTGCTTTTTTATCTTTTTTTTCTAGTTTTTCTGCATCGATAAAACTAATTTTTATCTCAACTCCCTCCTGCCAAGCGGCATGATTGATGGCCTCCAACAAGGAGGCATATGAATCTTTAAGCTCAAAGTCTCCACTTTTAATATATTTAGCAATAATGGCAATAGTAAGCTTTTTATCTTTTTTGCTATAAATTTTTTTTACCATTGCTTGCCAGTCTTTAAGTTGAATTTTTTTATCAGAGAGTTTTAGTTTTTTGAGCACTTTACTGCCAAAATGCTGCTCTTTAAAAATTAAAGGAATCTCATATATTGATTTACAATCAGGATTGGAAATAATTTCCTCTTTTTCCATGTTGCAAAAATAAGCTACTTTTTCTTTGCGCTTGTCATCAATACGGGTTGTGCCTCGACCAACAATAAAATCTGGTTGAATACTCATTGAATTGAGGGTTTTAACCGACAATTGAGTTGGTTTGGATTTAAGTTCGTTAAGATGAGCGGGATTGGGAAAATAGGTAACATGAATAATAATTAAATCATTTGGCAGGGTCATCTTCATAATACGATAAGCTTCGTAATAGATGATATTTTGATATTCTCCAACAGTTCCTCCCAATTCCACCAAACAAACATCATATCCTTTGCCGGCCGCTTGGATGCGCTTAATTACTTCTTCAGGAACGTATGGAATAGCATCAACCGTTACCCCCTCATATTTCAGTTTTTTTGCTTTTTCAATGACGCTGCTATAAACCTGACCCATAGTTACAAAGTTTTTATAGCCAACTTCCTCATCAAGAAATCTTTCGTAAGAGCCTAAGTCTAAATCAGCTTCTAAACCATCATCGCAAAGAAAAACATCACCGTGCTCAACGGGATTAATATTGCCAGAATCTAGATTGAGATAATTTTCACACTTAATATTAGTGACACTATAACCATGAGCTTTAAGTACAACTCCTAATGAGGCGGCAGTAATGCCTTTGCCTAAGCCAGATAAAACACCTCCAGAAACAAAAACATATTTTGTCGGATGTTTTTTGGCAGCTTGTTGGAGAAATCCGCGAATATTAAGCATCACGGAATTCTATTATAGTTAGCTTTTAGCTATTTGAAAAGATACAAAAAGAAATTAGAATAGGTAAGTATGAAAAAAATTTACAGTAAAACTGGAGACAACGGAGAAACTAGACTAATTAATGCTGAAAAGCTGGCAAAGAACAGTTTGGTGTTTGAAGTGTTGGGTACTTTGGATGAATTTAATGCGAGTTTAGGACTGTTGCTTTCTAATTGGGAAGAGACTTTATCAGTTAACAAAGAGCAATTGGATTTAGAAAACCTAGCTTTAGAAAAAAAATTTCTATTTAATTTACAAAAACAACTTTTTAAGTTAGGGGCTGAGATAGCTAAGTCACCAGACGTTAAATTAGAAAATAGCTTTTTGAGCAAAATGGAAGAACAGATAGATAATTTACAAAAAAAATTAGGAAAAGATTTTTGGAGTAATTTTGTTTTGCCAGGTGGGAGCCAGTTGGCTGCCCAAGCGGATATAGCACGTACTATTTGTCGGCGATTAGAAAGAAGACTGGTTGCTCTTGATGCTGAAAGAGATTTGCGAGATGTCTTAATAAAATTTGTTAATAGAACTAGTGATTATCTTTATATTTTGCGATCTTATATTAATCACCAACTGCAAATTAAAGAAATAGCTGCTTAGAGTATTTTTTAGTAGCGAAATTTACGAATTAGACCGACCACGCGACCCTGAATTTGCACATTGGTGGCATAAATGGGACTCATAGTTGAGTTAGCTGGCTCAAGTCTGATACGAGTGACTTCTTTATAAAAACGTTTGAGGGTAGCTAAACCGTTATCTAATAAAGCAACTACTAGATCACCATTATTAACCTCGGGAGTTTCTTCAATTACCACATAGTCTCCGTCATCAATATGATCCTCAATCATTGATTTACCCTTAACCTGCAAAATAAAGGCTCTTTTTTTACCAGAAATCATTTCGGGAGAGACCTTAAAACTAGCTTCTGGATCCTCATGAGCTTCAATTGGAGCTCCAGCAGCAATGTAACCCAAAAACGGCAAATCAACGCTATCAGTGATGTTGAGGAAGGTTCTATCGATTAGCTCTATGCCTCGTACAGCTCCCACATGTTTTCGAATAATTTTTTTACGTTGAAGTGCTTCCAAATGCTCATGAACGGTGGCTAAAGAAGAAACACCAATTGAATTAGCAATTTCTTTTAAAGTTGGTGCATATCCATTTTTTTGAATATACTGAGCAATGAAATCGACGATTTGTCTTTGTCTTTTATATAAAGTGACTGCCATAGACCCGATACTTTCACTAATTAATAACGAATAATAACCATAAAATAAACGAATTTGTCCCAAAACTCAACTAGCAAATTATATATCAAAAAATATCAAAAGATATAAAAAGATACTTTTACTTATAAATAGAAAAATTGCTACTGACTTATTAAATAAGTTCGGCTATACTTTTTAGGTTATGACAGGAATCAGCGACGCTATTTTAAGCTTTTTAACTAATTTTGCTAACTCAGTCTCTTTACCAGTTTTTGTGGTAGTGGGCGCCATGACTGAAGAAGTGATAGCCATAATACCCTCACCCTTTGTGCCTTTAACAGCAGGTTCTCTGGCCCTTAATCAAAACAAATCAGTTTATTTTATTTTATTCTTAGCTTTTATTGGAGCGTTAGCAAAAACCTTTTCAACTTTAGTGGTTTTTTGGTTCGCGGATAAACTAGAAAACTCAATCACCAAAGGTAAATTAGGAAAAATTTTAGGTTTAGAGGCTAATGAAATTGAACGCTATGGAAAAATCTTTTCCAAAAGCAAAAGCAACACTTTTGTTGTATTTTTATTACGAGCTTTACCCTTTGTACCAACCCTGCCGGTGACAATAGTAGCCGGTTTAATTAAGGTTAAATATCAGATTTTTGCGATTGGCACCTTTTTAGGTATGTTAGTGCGTAATAGTTTCTATTTATTAGCCACTTTTTATGGACTACAGCAGTTTCAAGGATTGATGGAGGGAATGGACACTTTAAATTTTGTTTTAGAAGTCATAATAATTATCAGTTTTTTGGGCTTCATTTTCTTTATTCTACGCAAAAACTGGGATCAAATTTTCAGGGCTATAAGAAGTAAAAGAAAAAATTAAGTATTTTTCTTATTTAATTCACGACTAATATCTAATAAACGGTTATATTTAACGACTCTCTCTCCCCTATTAAGAGGGCCAAATTTCACAAAATTAGCTCCTACTCCGACGGCTAAATCAACAATTAAAGTCTCTAAAGTTTCTCCAGTGCTATGACTAATAATCAAATCTAATTGATGATCTTTAACGGTTTTAATGCTTTCCATTAATTCACTAACGCTACCAATTTGTTTGGGTTTTAAAACAATGGCATTAGCCATTTTATTTTCTTTAATTTTATTAATCTCCGAAACCCTGGCTGCAACGTGACGACAAGCCGCAATAGTTGTTGTTTCTCCCAAGTCTCGCGTAAGTAATTGCCAACTTTTTTTGTCACTTTCTATTAGTGGATCTTCCAAATAAATAATTTTATATTTTTCACGTACTTGTTCATAAAATTGTAGTAACTCTTTTTCAGTGAAACCCTGATTTGCATCGCGAATTCGATATTTGCCAGCTTCAAACAGCCTGTAAGCTGAAGCCTGTAGGCCAAAAAAAACGTCTTGAGCAAAGTTAAAAGTGCTAGTACGAATTGCTTCAACTAATAATTCAAAAGCGTCTAGATTGCGATATAAATTAGGTGTAAAGCCGCCAGTTAGGCCAGTGGCATGAATGGCACCTTTACTAATTAACAAGCTTTCTAATTTTTGCTTAATGACAGCAATCATTTCCAAAGATTTTTCCAAAGACAAATGACTGGCAGGGATCAGCGAAAATTCTTGGAAATCTAAGTTTTTACCGCCATGTTCCCCGCCATCAAATGCGGTAACAATACAATTGGGTAAAACAAAATTTTGAATAAGATTGTACTTCTTTTGAATATACTCATACAAAGGCAGGCCAACACTGATGGCCCCAGCTTTAAGTATAGCTTGAGAGACGGCTAAGATTGCGTTTGCTCCCAAACGACTTTTATCACGGGTTCCGTCTAGTTCAAGTAAAATTTTATCTAACTCTCCTTGAGCGGTAATTTCTTTTTCTAAAATTTGTGGAGCAATAATTTGATTAATATGACCAACGGCTTTATTAACTCCCAAGCCCAAAAATCTTTCATCTTTGTCTCTTAAATCTACTGCGTCAAATTTGTTGTTTTCACCAGTAGGAGTGGGAACGGTGGTAATAGTGGAAAAACCATTGTCTAACCACAATAAGAGCTCAATGGTCGGTATACCTCGACTATCGAAAACTTCCTTCGCTTGAAGTGCGTAAATTTTAGCCATAAATTAATACTCTCAGTATATATAATTTTTGAGCGCTTTAAAAGCTCAGCAAAAATCTTATTTTTTTAATTGGTTCTTAAACCAATCAACGCTGGGAATTGGGCAAGGATTAATTTTTTCTAAAAAAGCCAAATAAAGATTGCTAAATGTAGCTAAAGTAATTAATTCAAAAACCTGAGTGAGTTCATTTTCGCTTTCTAAGTTAATCGTGATGCTATCAATACCCTTTTTTTCCAAAAATTTTTGAGTTAATTGGATGCGCTTTTGATTTCTGGGATGATAAAGCTTTGATTGAAAGAAAATAAAGAAATGGTTAAGAACATTACTTTTGGGGAAATTTAAACCTTCTAACAAATGATGGTTAATTTCAGGAATGATTTTGTAATCTGCAAAAATTTTGGCATTTTCATTAAATTGATTACAAGCGGTGTGAAGAGCTCCTTCTAAAAATTCTGCTCCAACTAAAATTGGTCGTCTTTCTAAGCTTAAAAAAGCTAATAGCTTAGCCTGATTTTCTTCCTGGGGAATTTCTACTTTTGATTTTTCAGTAATTTGATTGATGACGTAAATAATTTCCAGCAATTGTTTTTCTTCAAATTTTAAGAGTTCGGCTGCCACTAAAATGTTAATAAGTGCCATGATTGAGTAACCAATCGCCATTCTGGGTTGTTGGGAAGGATTGTATTTAGCTTTAATTAAAAATCTTGGGTATTGCTTTTGTTTAGCGATTTCATTTAGTTTGCCACCAGCGCTGATCACCGCAATCTGTGCCTTTTTAAGTTCAGCAATTTTAGCGCAAGCCAAAACTTCTTCAGTATTACCAGAATAGCTAGATAAAATTACTAAAGTTTTGCTATCAACAAAATTGGGCAATTGATAGTCGCGATTAATAAACATTGGTACTGTCAACTCATCTTTAAACAAATGGAGGAGCACATCCCCTCCCAATGCACTACCGCCCATCCCAGCCACCACTATTTTTGAGATGGATTTAATTTTTTCTGGACTAAAAGCAATTTGTTTTCTTTCTTGCCAAACTTGATTGATTTGATCAGCCAAACTTTCTGCACTAGCTAAGGCTCCATCCGGATCGATTTTTTTAATCTCTGAGCGATTATCCAATATTGAAGTGTTTTTAATGTAAGTCATTTTTAGCCTTTTCTTGTTTTATTAATAAGTCAAGAAATACCTGAGTATTAGCAAAAGCCATTTTTTTTGGCAATTGATCCAAAGGAAAGAAGCAAAGTTCGGCGGCATCATCACTGGCTATTAATTTGCCACTGAGAATTTTTACTTCAAAAAAAAGATTGATGGTTGGTGATTTTTCTAAACCATAAATATCTGGATAAGAACCCCAATAACGCACTATCTCACATTTGGCTTGAGTTTCTTCATTAAACTCTCTTTTAATTGCCTGTTCTACGGTTTCACCCACATCAACAAAACCTCCAACCGTATCCCAACTGCCCGGACTTGGTGGAATTTTTCTTTTGTTAAGAAGCACCTCACCTTTCTTGTTGAAGGCTATAAGAGCTACAGCTAAAGAGGGGTTGTTGTAAATTTTTAAATTACAACTCGGACACAAGAGATGAGTGTCTTGTTTTTGCAATTGTTCTTTGCAACGAGGGCAAAAATGGTAGTTTTTGATTAGGTATTGATTAAACATCATTAATTTTAATCTAAGGCGTGAGTGTTTGAACCTTCTTGCCAATTAACCGCAGGATATTGTTTTAATATGTTTTTTAATTGTTCTTTTAATGCCTGATATTGTTGTTTAGTTTTTGCTTCAAACTTGACGGTTACATAGGGGCCATTTTGTGAGGCGCGGATGATAGCCATTTGTTCTGCTAAGTCCATTCTAATGCCATCGATTTTAGTAAATTTAGCCTGAGGCCAGTGTTTTTTGAAATCAGCACTAATTTCTTTATCAATTAACTGAAATTTGACTTCATCTGCCAGTCCCAATTTAATTTCGGGACTGCTAATGTATTGAACTAGTTCAGCAACCGCTTGACTCAAGTTAATTTTTCTTCTTTCTAAGTAACTTAGCAATCTTAGACAAGCGTAGGCAGCGTCATCATGGCCGTAAAAATTATCCATAAAAAAGATATGCCCTGAAAGCTCTCCGCCAAAAGGTGAACGCTCTTCTTTAACTTTGGCCTTAATAAAGGAATGCCCAGTTAACCAAATTATTCCTTGTCCATTAGCTTGTTCAATGGTTTCTTGAACCTGACGAGAACAAAGAGTGTTATAAATAATTTTGCTACCTGGTAAAAAATCTAAAACATCCTTAGCAAACAAAGCAACAATGGTGTCCATCCACAAGATTTGTCCATTCTCATCAACCACCGACATTCGATCTCCGTCAGCATCAAAAGCAAAGCCAAGATCTGCTTTGGCCTTAATAACCCCCTTGGCTAGGCGCTCAAGGACACTAATCTCGGTGGGATCGGGATGTCCCAGAGGAAAATCAGAATCTAGTTGGCAATTTTGTTCAACAACCTCACAGCCAGCTTTTCTAAAAATTTCAGGGTAAAAAATGCCCCCAGTGGCGTTACAAGCATCGACAACTATTTTCCACTTTTTTTTAAGAGAGAATAGTTTTAGCAATTGTTGAGTGTATGACTGAGTGATGTTTTCTTTTCTGTTTTTAGCATTTCCATAGACAAATTTTTTACTTTTAGCAATTTTTTCTAGCTCTTTAATTTCTTCACTAACCATGGTGTCAGAATAACCAACACTCATTTTTAGCCCATTA
>JAAZKO010000060.1 GCA_012799795.1 Minisyncoccota bacterium
AAATAAAAAAATTATGTCAAATTACTTTTTTCTTATTTTGCTTTTATTCTTTGCTTATCTAAATTTTGGTTTACTGTTAGTTAGAAAAACGAAATTAAAATTAACTAGCTTAGAAAGCATTCTCCTAGCCAGCGTTCTAAGTATTGCTGTTTTAGTTAGTTTAATTGTGTTTTTAGGCTTTTTTTTAGCTGATAAGAGTTATTATTTATTGTTTGTAAGTGGATTCGTTGGA
The DNA here is from genome assembly GCA_012799795.1 of Minisyncoccota bacterium. Classification (GTDB taxonomy): domain Bacteria; phylum Patescibacteriota; class Microgenomatia; order UBA1400; family PJMF01; genus JAAZKO01. Next base: position 233 of record JAAZKO010000060.1, read on the forward strand.
ATTTTAGCATTTAAAAATAATTTACCAATCTTTAAAGATTTATTAAAAAATTCAAAAAAAGAATGGTTTATCGTTCTCTTATTGCTAATTGGCATTTTGATCTTAGCGGGCGGCTTATTTTTTAGTGGCTACGCAAAGGATGGACAAGTGTATTTACAAGATCTCTATGATACTAGTTGGCACATTGCACTTGAACAGGAGGTTTTAAAAAATTTTCCACCCCTTCATCCTTCCAGCTCTGCTTTGCTTTTAAAAAATTATCATTATTTTTATGATGTTTTTCTAGCCTCTCTTTATTTTTACAGTCACATCTCTTTCGTTACGCTCAATTACAAGGTTTCTCAACTGATAATCTCCGCTTTGCTGGTCTTAAGTGCCTATGCTTTTGGGAAACGCCTCAAGGATAGACGTTTGGGAATTATTTTAACTTTATTGACAATTTTTGCTGGTAATTTTGGCTATTTAGTTCCCTTATTTTTAAAAGATCAGCCTTGGACAGAATCAAGTTTCTGGGTTAGTCAAACATTTTCAATGTTGGTGAACCCCCAACTAATCTTTTCTTTTACCACATTATACTTAGTTCTTTTATTGATGACTCCAGATTTTTTATCTAGTAAATCCAGACATTACTTATTAATTCCACTTATTGCCACCAGCATTGGTTTTAAAACTTATGGCTGGATGATCATAAGCTTTCTTTACGCTTTGGATTTATTAATAGAAATTATATTTAAGAAAAAATTTATCAATTTGTTACTCGGTTTAATTTATCTTTTATTTGCCCTACCTTTTATTTATTTAATCACTGCTTTTAAATCTGGAAGTTTCTTTTATCAACCGCTTTGGTATATAGACACCATGATTGAAGCTCCAGATAGAGTCAATAATATTCGTTGGCGTTTTTTATTAGATCATTATATTCTCAAAAATAATCTCCCGAGAATTATTTGGCTTAGGATCAAAGAATTGTTCATTTTTTATTTTGGGAATTTAGGCTCCAGAGCAATTTTTATTTTTTTGCCGCTTATTACTCTAAAAGAATCCTATATAAAACAGCGAAAAATTATTTGCTTGAGTTTATTGGGTTTTATTTTTACTTCGGTTTTTCCTTTGTTATTTTTACAAAGCGGTACTGTTTGGAACTCAATTCAATTTTGGTATTACACGCTTATTTTTGCTAATATTTTGGCAGCTTTAACAATAAGTGGAATACTAAATCATTTAAAATTACCTTTAAAATATTTATTTTTAGCTATTTTTATTTCACTGACTATTCCAGCTTTCGTAAAAACCATGTCTGGCAAACTAGATAGTTTTCAGGCTTTTCCCATCGCTCAGCTTGAGCTTTTGTCTAATTTTAATGCAAACGACAATCTATTAATTTGTCCTGAGGAAAGTTTGCTATTCAAAAGTTCTTTTATTAATGCTTACACCAAAGCTAATGTTTATCTTTCCGATGAAGGACAAATGAACCTAGTAAAAGCCGATTTAGAAGCAATTGACGAACTAAAAACAATCTTTGACAAAAAACATTTAACAGAATTAGAATCTTTAATTGATCGAGAAAAAATTAATTATATTTTGTGTAGTAATAAAGACATCGTTGAATTTATAGACAAAAGCTTTTTTGATCAAAAAGAGCAATTATTTAATTGGTCGATTTATTCTTTGAAAGAATCAGCCATAAAATAAAAATTGATAGAGCAGCTAGACTAATATAGTTACTTAAAAGATGTAAATTATTTTCTCTAAAGCTTAATTTAACTAAATGTTCTCCAGCTGGAACTAATAACTGAATGTTACCCAACTCTGGATTTTCAATGATTTTTGTTTCTTTATTATCTAAGTCGGCTGTCCAACCAGTAAAATTAGCAATCTTAAAATTAATTAAATTTTCTTCGCTGGAACTAATTTTCCAAGTCTGACTTTGATTATTTGATTTTAGGACTTGACCTACGAGAGTTTGTTCATTAGCCAAATCTTGATCGAGCCAAATCGCTGGTTCTGGATACTTCTTATTATAGTCTTGCAAAATTTCTTCAACAGCCATTTGCTGCGGAATGTAGTCTGGTAGAGTTTTACTCATTTCCGATCTAATTAATTGTGGGTCACTGTAATAAAAGACATTGTTGTCGGTAATAGTTTTTTCTGCTTTGAAGAAACCAGCATTAAAAAAGAATGCTAAAAATAAAAATCCTAAAGTAATCTTTTTCCACAAGTTCTTTTTCAATAGACCTGAGCCAATGGCTGAGAACATTGCTAAGAAAAAACTAGCTGATCCAAGCCAGCGCCAAGGGAATTGGACAAAAGCTAAGATTTTTAGACTTTCCCATAATTGGAGGCTTTTACCGATAGATAAAAACAAAGACATTAGAGTAATGGAGGCAGCCAAAATAAGTGTCTTATTT
>JAAZKO010000061.1 GCA_012799795.1 Minisyncoccota bacterium
AGGATTGGGAACTTAAAAAAACAAAGTATGTGGAAACTGTCAAAGCTGGTGGTGAAAAAGCAATTGCAGTAAGTATTGCTGACAAAATTGCAAATTTACGTTCTTTCTTCGCTCAATATGATAAAGAGGGTCCGGCGATATGGAAAAAATTTAATCGGGGAAAAGATAAAAAGCTATGGTTTGAAAAAGAGGTACTAACTATGGCAAAGGCTAATTGGAATAATCCATTAATAAATGAGCTTGAGGGTCTTGTAGATAAACTTGAGAAAACGACGCTGCCTTAATAGGAGATAAAGATGACACCAATTCACAAAATTAGCATGAAATAGTTTTGATTCATACAATTAGTATATGAGAAAAGACCGCTATTAACTAGAGTGATATAACTCAAAAAAATAGTATTTACAGGCTGTTAAACCGAAAAATCTTCAAATCAAGGAAATTTTGCAAGCCCCATCAACCTATTCGACCATATTAGACGGGTCTACCAGAACTTTTACGTTGTTGCGGAGCATGTGGGTCTGGAATCTGTGTGTCCCATAGCCACTCACACCTTCCCCGAGTCAATTATACTCAAAATGGGACAAATGGGACAGTGCAGAAAGTAAATGTTTTGTGTTTTTTAAATTATCTTTTTTGACTGACTAGTGTAAAATTAGAAGTATGCAAAAAGAGATTACGGCGGAAGAATACAACCAAGCTTTTAATCAATTGATTGATTTACCGATAATTAATGTTTTTAAGGCAGCTGGAACAGAGTTGTTCTTTGTTATTAAAGATAAAAATAATGAGGAGTTAAGTTTAACTATTGATGGAATATGGAATTACAACAGTGATAACTATCTGTTTATAAGTGAATTTAAAGATGACGATGAAACAGCTTTAGAGCTATATAAAAGAATTGAAATATTTGTCGAGCAAAAATTAAAAAATAAAATTACAGCAATATCTAAATTCGAGTTTAGTGAGAATGCAAAAACAGTATCAATCACATTCAATGATCAAAGTGTGATAAATATTTTGCCAAATAAATTTGGATTAATTTCAGTTTCAAATCATCAAAAAAAGGAAGTTGTTTTTGCCAAGCAAACAGATGATTCTCAGATAGTTTTCTTTCACGAAGTTGATTAGTTTTTTTTAAAAGTAAAAGAGGGCAGATTTCTCTGCCCTCAGTCTAAATTTATTACCGGTTTCTGCGATGATATGGATTGTAGCCGCTGCGGCCCTTCCATTCTCTGGCAAGACTTTTAATCTTGTCATAAGTCATATAATCCGATAACAAATTGTTGTTATGCATGTATTTGCTGAATTCTTGACGCTCCGCTGTGGAGAGCCCCGCAGCATCACATGCATTGCGGAATTTTTCCTGCGCTGATTCACGATTCTCTTTTCGATCCCAACTCACAATTACACCTTCGTAAAACAGAATTTGAGATTTGCTAAATCAACAACAGCTCATAGTATATCACACTATATAATTTTTTTAAAAAAATAAAAAACAGTTGGCCAAAAAAATAATGACGTCGCTATAGTTCGAATCCCAGGATGCGGAGGCGAAGGGATTCGAACCCTTGAAGCCGCGAGGCTCACGCTTTCCAAGCGTGTGCAATTGACCACTATGCGACACCTCCCTGTCTAAAAGATGTCTTATTATAACGTTTTTTCTTGAAGCTAAAAGTCTTAAGCAGAATTTGGTGTTTTTGATATTAATTGATATAATGAAATATGGGAAAGAATCAAGAAAAAATTCTTATTCCTGCCGGGACCATGATTAATCGCGGACTTCATGAAGATGACGATTACTTGATCGCCAACACAGATTTAATAGCCATAGTTCTTCAACATCTACCTAGCGCTGTACAAGTTATCATCCCTCAAATCATCGAAGATTTTGCTAAAAAATTCTCAGTAGAAAATTTACCCATAAAACACGAGATATTTTACATTCATCAGCCCAATTAATTTTTTTTTAAATAAAACTTTCTTTTATTCTCAGAGAACTTTTCGATAGCATAACGTAACATCGTACGTGGCATTTTTAAAGCATATTGATCAAGAAAAGCAGTCAAAACTTCTTCATTTCTCTTGCCTACTTCCCTTAACAACCAACCAACAGCTTTATGGATTAGATCTTCTTGATCGCTCATCAATTTTTTGGCCAATTCAAGGGTGGGTAAAAATTTCCCGGCTCTAATAAAAGGAAAAGTGGATAAAACTGCGATGCGTCTCTCCCACAAAACATCAGATTTGGCTAATTTCATCAATAAAAGTGGCACTTCTTGCACTGTAGCTTTCTTTTGTTTTGGCTGTTTTTCATACAAATATTTACCTAAAATTTTATCAGCCGACAGATCAACTAAATCCCAATTATTAATGTAAGAGCTATTCTGTAGATAAAAATCAACTAATTGTTTTTTTTCTTTTGGAGTTTGAGCTTTTTTATATAGCTCGACCAATAACAGCAAAGAAACTAAACGAATTTCGTGATAAGAACTTTTAATCAGTTCAAACAAATCTTTTAAAACAATCTGTTCTCGATAGTCCCTAACAATTAATCTTTGCTGAGGAACTGTTAAACCTAAAAATAAATCGCCCTCACCATATTCGCCCGGACCAGTTTTAAAAAACCGCTGTAATTGCTTAGCTTTTTCTAAATCAGCTTGTTTTTTGATGTCTGCTACAATTTTTTCAACAATTTGACTCATTTTAATTTAATTGAAAATCATTAAATTTTTTAAATTATTAAATTCACGCTAATAATTCTTTGATTTTTTTAATATTATCTTGAACTACTTTTTTCCCATCAGCAAAAACATCGCCACGCTTAACAAATCCCAAAAAAGGATTTTTGTAATCACCGTTTTCATCAATATCTGGATAAAGGACTAAATCAGCTGGCTGCTGGGTATATTGGGCTAGATGATAAAGCATTACTTGAGAAGTTTTTAATGCGGTTTTAAAAGCCGAAATCTTGTGATCGGGCATGGGAAAATGATTTTTTTGTAAGTTAATCGCAATGACTACCTCTGCCCCCATTTGTTTAACCGTTTTAACTGGAATCGGCACGGCTGTAGCCCCATCTATAAGACGCATCTTGCCCCACTTTACCGGGTGTAAAAAAAAGGGCACCGACATGCTGGCATGGATGGCTTTACTTAGATTTCCTGTTTTTAACTCAATGGCTTTGCCAGTTAACAAGTCGCTAGCCATCGCACAAAAAGGAATCTTTAAATCTTCAATTTGTTTGTCATTCAAATATTGTTCAAAAATTTCTTCAATTTTGTTACCACCAAAAATTCCCCATTTCGGTTTTGGATCAGAGAAAGCATAAAGTAAGCGTCGATAATTCATGTTTTCGCGAAAAATGGCTTCAACTTTTTCAATATCTCTAAAAGCGGCATACATGCCACCCACCATTGCTCCAGCGCTACTACCAGCAATATAACTAATCTCAATATCGTGTTTGAGTAATTCTTTAATTGCCCCAACGTGAGCTAAACCACGCCAGCCACCAGCACCAAGTGCCAGACCCAATTTCTTTTGTTTTTTAGTCATGAAGGAATTATAACGGAAATTTAAAAATTAAACTAAAGTATTATTGAGAAAAAGGGACAGAATCTTTAAATTACTGTCAATGTCATGGCAATTGAATAACTACCTGGTTCCTGGGAAGCGGGTACACGCTGGCTCAGCGATATTCCTGTTTGATCCCAGCGACATAATGTATCTGCCCCAGAACTTGCCCCCATTAAATCGACACTATCAGTGGTTCCACTTAAGAAGAACGCTGAGGAACCTTTATAAATATTAGTGGTTGTACACCCAGATCCCACTGCAGTAATAGTTGAACCACTAGGATCAACACTTAGTCTGCCCGTATCGGCTCCGCCAGTGCTGTCAAAAGGATAGTTATATGTTCCTGTTGTCCAAGGAGTGTCAGCACCCGAAGTGGCAGCCATAGAAACATTCCAAGTAACAGTGGTGGTTGGATTACTAACTCGAATTTTTTCAGTAGAAACACCCAAAGTACCAGTTGAGTCTTGAGCATCAAAGGCAAAAGAAATGGGGCCAAAAGTAACCGCTGGAGAAACAACCACATCACCAGCAGCATCAACAATATCAATGCTTAGTGTTCCCTCATTAATCGTTTGGTTAAAGGTAGTGCTTGTAGTATCAGCTAAAGCAATCTGTACCCAGACGAGAGAGACAAATAAAGTTAAGATCAATAAACACGAGAGCAATTTGTTAATAAGAGGGGTGAATTTGTTTGGCATTTAAGGGCAGCTTTTATATTTTTAAATCGATTATCTATTTTAATACACTTCTATCTTAAAGCTTATTTTTCTATGGTGTCAAGTAGTGTTTTAGATATATGTATATATCTCTTCAATGCCAAAAGTACTTTTTCTCAGCTCAACTTTAAATTGTTTATCTGAGACATTATTTTTTTCTAAAGGATGCTCTCGATCATAGATAAAACCCTGTTCAAATGGTTTAGTTAATTTCAAAATTAAAAAATACTGTTTAATAAGTGTTTCGTCTACTATGGCAATTTCCTGGTTAAGTGAATTGAAAAACTTTAGTATATATTGTTGATCATCAATCTTTGCATTATTCCAAATTCTTTGAATTTGCTGATTATTATCTAAATATACAAATCTGACTGGTAAAATTGATTGATTAAATTCAAGTTCAGCGGCCTGTATTGCACTACAAAGCCGCTTGTGATTTTTGCAAATTTTAGTTAGGGGCAGGGTCATGATTAAGATAATCAGGGGCAGTAATGCTCTTGCGAGCTTACTGGCTGTATTCATTTTATATCAGTTAAACTAAAAAACTGATCTTTTAACCCACCTTTTGATATTAAAAGATATTGTTTGATGATAACAAATTTATAAAAATACTCCAAGAGCAATTTTTTTCAAACTACAAACAATTAAAAAAGAAAATTATTTGGAATTTCGATTTTGTCTTCTCTTATAAACGTAGTAAATAAGAACCAATAAACAAACAATTATTGAAGCTATAATAATCTCTCTCCAAGGAATAAACCACATTACAACTAACTGGCTACTAAGAATCTGTTCCACTTCACTACCATCTAGATAACTAATTTCATTCTTAAAACTATACTTGCCAAAACGAGGCCTTTGCCAGCCAAAACTAGAAATAAAAACATCGTCTCTCAGAGCTTGAAAACTTCTGTCTGTGATAATTTCATTTCTTTTGTTAAACAATTCATCCTTAATAATTAAATTTTCTTCAAAATTAATACTGACATTACCCAAGTTTTGTACCGCAGTACTGATTAACACTTCTTCTGGTTTAGGATTTTTGCTAAACAAATTTCGAAAGTCAAATTCATCATAAAGCTTTTTAAGCTCAAAACTAAGAATTGATAAATCTCTAACAATATCACCAGGAACTGTTTGGTAAATCCTTATACCAACTCTTGTTGTTAAACTAACACCACCTTGCGTTGCAGTTCTTTCTGGTTCATTTTTCTGAATAAGAATTCCGCCAGTATATTCTCCTACTTCCAAATCTAATGGCACGGAAAACACAAAATCCACCTTTTGTCTGCCCATTGCATCTACGGTTAGCTCAACTATTTCTTCACCCTCACACCAATCACGAAAATTAATTAGATCAGCGTTGCTCCAATCATCACTTTCTTCCAACTGGATATTGCAAAATCTAATAATATTTTCATCATTCTCAAGAAATAATTGTTGAAAGACCTCAGGTACTGGATCAGGATAAAATCTAATCCACGAAGCGACTTCTTTTTTTTCATCTACCATCTGTCTAATAGCAAATCCTCCACTCGAACTTTTAACACCATCCGCGGCATATACTAATAAATCTAAAGCTGTATCAAAGTTATTTAAAACTATTAGGGCGTCTTGTTTTTTTTCACCAGGATTCAATTGATAAATAAACCAAGACTCACTATTGTCAATGCTCGGATCGGGGTTGGCTGGTTTTCCTCCAATATGCATATATTCAATAGCATTTAAAGTTTTGGGGCTAAGAAAAAATAACCATAACAAAATGAATAACAATATATTAATGTATTTAATGCGTTTCATGTTTTCGATTATAAATCATATTTTATATAACTGTAATGGTCATAGCTAATGAATAACTGCCAGTAGCTTGCCTGGCTGGGATATCTTGAGTTAAACCAATGCCCTCAATATACCAAGAACAATTGGTTTCTGCTGAACTACCCGCAATGACTAAATCTATGGACGAGATTACGCCATTTTCAAAATACTGAGCTGATTGTGCTGTTAAACCAGTGCTCGTGCATCCCGAGCCAGAGGGTGTAATCGTCAAAAGACTAGGATTAACCCGCAATCTACCCTCGCTTTGTAAACCGTTATACTTGTATGAATCAGTACCACTTAACCACACAGATGACTCTCCGCCGGTTGCCGCTAATGACAATGTCCAGTTGCTAGTCGAGGTGTCGTTATAAACACGAATCCTTTGCACCCCAACTCCGAGTGTTCCAACTGTTTGAGTTGCATTAAAAGGAAAAGAGGTGCTACTAAAATTAACAGCTGGGCTACTCACTAAATTATCAGCATCGTCCACGATGTCTACAAACAATCCGGTGTATTGCCAGGTACAACCACAACTCTCACAATCACTTTGATTATTGTGACTATCACAACTATCAGCTGTCCCAGAACAACTACCGCTTACCCAACTGCATTGGGTACAGGTATTACAAGCCGCCTCAGCACAATTGCCGCAATTAAGAGTACCGCTGCAGGATTGAGTTGCCTTAACAATAATTATTCTCCAACTCATACTGGCTAAACTCAAGCATAAAAATAATAAATAAATCTTTTGGTTTTTCTTAATTTTTTTGCTAAAAATCATGAAAAAAATGATTAAAAGAGTAATAACAAGTAAATAGAGCAGGTAAAACATCCAACATTCAGCTTGTTGAGCTCTAATTTCATCCGCAGAAAAAGCCTCTAAACAAGCAGCTCTTTTATATAAACCCATTTTTTGAGCAGTATTAACTACATAATCTTTATCACTGGTAAAAAATCTAATTAATTCTTGCCAAGCACAAATATTCGATTTCTTTCTTTCAGCAGGGAAAAAATCTGGAAGATAATAACCTTCAATAGCCAGATAGTATTGACTATTCGGCTCACAATCATAAATTAAAATTAATGAATCATCATATTTCATTTCAATAGGACTGAGAGCCTCCAAGCTTTGATCATTAAATAAAATTTCCTTTGGACTTAATTGTTGGCTATTAAATGGAGGATCATCACTTGTATCTAATACTGCATAATCAAGCGCAAAGGCACCGGTTAAAAATCTCAATCTTACTTTTAACAAATCAGAATTCGAATCAAGTTTCTCTAAAGATACTAAAAAATCATCAGCTCCACTTCCGGGCATATGATAGCCGGCAGAGATCAAACCTTTTTCTTGCCAATCTTGACCATCCCACACTTCCACTTTCATTTTTAAATTTTCATCCCACCAATCATCAATTAGATTTTTAAATAATGGTTTAGTTGACAATTCACTAAATAAATAAAAATTATCTCTACCCATCATGTGTGCCATATATTCGTAGTAAGAAGTAAGTAGGGCTTGTTTTCTGACTACCAAATACAATTTACTTGATTGGGCTTTGACTTCTGTAAATTCAAGTTCTAACCAATCTTCTGTTTTCCGACTATCAAAGCTTGGTTCCCAAAAGAGCTCATCATGCTCACTGACTAGCGCCAAACACTCTTCAGCATTTTTTTCATCAGAACTGCGACAAAATGTGGGCGGGGTTTTTTCTTGAATAATTCGAGGGATACCAGCTAAATCCGGTTTTACTAAAGCAGTTTGAGAATTGACCTGATACAAAGAAAAGTTTTTTAGATAAGTAATCTCAGGTAAACCTTCATAAATCTTCACTTTTAAACTACCATCTATACACTGTAAATTAGGTAAAGCATCAAAACTAGTTGTTTCGACTGCGCTAAAAGCAGCAAAGGGGAAGGCCTCATGCTCAATTACCCAATCTTCACCATTCCAGGCAGCAATCCATGGACAACTAGTACCACCCCAGCTACAAGCCGCACACGAACAATTAGTACAACTAGTTTGATCAGCATTTCCGGTACATGCCCCACTATTGTTACAATAAGCCGCAGTCCAAGTACAACCACAAGTCGCACAAGAACCTTCGGCAATAGTTCCACAAGCATTAGCAGTACCAGAGCAAGATGCCTGAACCTTTATCCCCAACAACAAAAAGAAAGAAAAAGACACAAAAAAACTAAGCAATTTTTTGAGCATATGTTTACTCTTCATGATATGACAGCTGAATTATTACAAAATTATCTTCTCCAGGTAAAATATCTCCCACAAACAAAATATACTCTGCTCCGCTCTGTTCTTTTCCTTCGAATAGAGAAGTCATTTGTCCCTCAGGACGCTTTTCAGCGCTAGAAGTGCTGTTAACAACAATATCGATGGGTGGTAATTTTGCTTTTTGGGAATTATTTTCTGATTTTTCTATTTTTACTAACGAAGAAGGATAATTGATGCGAAATTTAAAAACCAAGTCTTTAATTAAATTTTGACTGGTATTTTTAAAGGAAATTTCACTTTTTATTTTCTTGTCTTCAAGAAAATATTTAAGACTCAGAGGACAAGATTCAATACTACTTGACCCAATAATTCCGGAGCCCGTTGCTTCCCAATTCCAGTTCAAGTTGTGTTCCCAAAGTGTAATTTTTTGAGGATCTGCGCTTTGATAGGGATAAAAAAATTCAGCCCCCCATTCAAACTCAACCGTATTTTTTGTTTTTTTATTCTTTTCTGTTTCCTCAATAATAAAATCCGCTTCTTTTTCTTGATCTTTGGGCAAAACAAAGTGATATGTTTCAGCGGTGATTGAATTAAAAATTAAGTCCTGATTAGCAGCATTAATTGTTTGAAAAACTATGAGAAAAACGATAACAAAAAATAATAAAACTAAACCAGAGAAAAATCTATTTTTCATCTCAAGACTAGCTTAACACCGCCCTGCCAAAAAAACAAATCTTTTTTTATTTTGGGTAACCAATTGGAATCATCGCAATAATTTCCACATCTTCAGGGACTTGAAGGATTTCACGAGCCATTTTTTCTGGTTCTGGGTCATTAAAATCTTTAACATAAGTCCAGCAGCCGGCTAAACCATGCGCATGGGCGGCTAACAAAATGTTTTCGCCAGCACAAGCAATGCTTAAATAATTGGATGGTGAAAAGTCGGCGCCGGTTTTGCTCATACAGAGCACAATACACATTGGAGCATTGGCTATGAAACTCGCCCAAGGCTGAACTTGTGATAGCGCTTGGCGCTGATCTCGATCTTTAACCACAATGAAAGCCCAAGGCTGATAATTATGCGCTGAAGGTGCCTTACGCGCACAATCCAAAATATCATCGACAATTTCTTGAGAAATAGGGGTGTCTTTGAATTTTCTAATTGATCTTCTAGTTTTTAGGCAAGTAAGAGCGTCCATAATAATAATTATTATAGCAAAAGTGAAAAAAATGAAATTAAAAGAATAAACTACAGTTAATATCTAGTTTTCTCTAATCTAATATCTTTATCATCAATCAATACATAACTGGCATGTTTACACATAATTGAACCAGTATTAATAAAATTATTAGTAAAATCTAAATCAGCATTATGCGAATGACCAAAAATATTAATATAATCAGCATTTAAGTTTTCTTTGAGAATGCGATTGGTGTGCTGGCCAACTTTGGAGTGCTGACCGATTTTGGGAAATAAAGAAAAAAGAATTCTTTCTGATTTAGCAATCAAATAACAAAGAATTTTTGGTCTGCGACGAAAAATCTTATCATAAAAATTAATAAATTTACCCATAGTAAACCCTGTCGTTAGTCGATGACCGTGTTCACAATGAAATTTTTGGCCGAATAGTTCGAATTGATAACTATCACAAGTCTCTACAGCAAACAAAGAACAACGTTCGTCAGATAAATGTTTAGGATCATGATTACCATAAATATAAATGGTGTTTTTTTCTAGCAACAAATCAAACAAATCTTGCCACTTGGAATTGACAAATTTTTCAAAAGAAACACACCAACTATCCCAAAAATCACCGTTAATAATGACTTGATCAACGGGTTCGATTAAGTCTTTCAAAAAATTAAATTGTCTTTGATTGAATTTTGAAAGATGAGTGTCTGAGATAATTAGCTTTGTCATAAAATAGAAATGCGGAAGCGGTGGGATTCGAACCCACGAAACCCAAAAGGGTTCAGGTTTAGCAAACCTGTGCAATTGGCCACTATGCGACGCTTCCATATTAAATAGCAAATTTTACAAAGCTAGTAAAAACTCTTGCATTATAACAAAGATGTTTTTAATTGAATAGCAATTGTCTCTAGAAATTATTTGGCAAAAGCAATCAAAATTGCTCCCACACTAATTAAAACAGTCCCTAAAATACCCGACCAACTCAATTTTTCTCCCAAAAATAAAGCGGCAAAAATAATAGCAATTACAATACTCATTTTATCGATGGGCATTACCTTGCTTACTTCACCAATTTGAATAGCTCGAAAGTAAAACAGCCAAGATAAACCAGTAGCAATACCTGATAAAATCAAAAAAATCCAAGTTGTTTTTGTAATATTTGTAATTTCTTTACTTAAGCCTTGAGCAAAAACTATGCCCCAAGTAAAAATTAACACAACGGTAGTGCGTATAGCAGTAGCTAAATTAGAATTGAGATCTTTAAGGCCAATTTTGGCTAAAATAGATACTAAAGCGGCAAAGATAGCTGATAAAAGAGCAAAAACAAACCAAGACATTTTTCGCCTTTCTTAAATTTTTAAAAAATAAATTAAAAATTTTACAAAAAAAATAAGCCGTAACATTATAACAAAGATATATTACGTTTTGCTGAATAAAAAAGACGTTTTTATGTTATAATGGGCCTCAAGTTAATCTATTTTTAGTTTTGCAATTTGCAAATTAATAGATTGAATTTTAAAAAACCAGTGCTAATGCTGCCAGCAAAGGAATTTATGCGCAATTTGCGTCGCCTAAAACAGATACTCCCCGCATTCTTTTTAATTTTACAGATACTTTTCTCCTTCGCTCCGTTAGGCACTCTCATTCCTACTGTTCGAGCACAAGAATTAGACCCACAACCCATCCAAGTCCAAAGTCAGCTTAAGCTAGATAATTATAGTGGTGATTTTGCTGTCTATTATGTGGTAGATGGGGAGATTGTGGCGCATCAAGGAACTAGTGTAGATAAACTTGAATTATTGTTAGCCAGTGTATCTGACGAGGATGTAATAGAGCATCAGCCAGAGCGCTTAGTTTTAAAAACTGTTGATAAAAATTTCTATTTATTATCTGGCGGGATTGATAAAAGCTATCAAGACGAAAACTTAGAATTAAGCAATGATGATAAAAATTATTTATATAACGATTGGCAAATTGATGAACAAGAAGCAAGTACAACTTGGACTGTTCGTGAAGACGTAACTTATCGTTTTCCCCTGAATGAGCAAGTACAACTTCGTTTTAACCATTTACCCAGTGAAAGCGGCGTCTTAACTATTGA
>JAAZKO010000062.1 GCA_012799795.1 Minisyncoccota bacterium
AGGATTGTTTATTAAGGGCAATGGACAAAGTTAAAAAAGAACTAGAAATTGACTTAATTTTTGTCGTTGTTTCCGATATTCTCAAAGTTAACAGTAAAATTTTATTATCGAGTGATGCAGAAACAGAAATTGCTGAATTAGCCTTTGGCAGTCAAGCTTCAACTCAAGTTATTGACATTGGAGCAAAATTATCTAGAAAAAAAGAAATTGCTCCTGCTATTGAAAAAGTTATACAAAATAATATTTAAGGTATCAAAAGATTAAGTAACATGTCAGAAGAAACAGAAAAAACTAACACGGAAGAGCTAGCAAAAGAAAACACTGCTAACAGCAATGATAATCCTAGCGCTAAATTAGGCAATGATGATCCTAGCGCTAAATTTGGTACCACTGAAGAAACTAAATACGGCTTACTAAAACACACCGATATTGTTGATGAAATGGAAAAATCCTACTTGGATTACGCCATGAGTGTTATTGTTTCTCGAGCTTTACCTGACGTTAGAGATGGTCTAAAACCAGTGCATCGCCGCATTTTGTATTCCATGTACAAATCTGGTATTAGCCACAGTGGTTCTTATAAAAAATCGGCTAGAATTGTCGGTGATGTTCTAGGTAAATATCATCCCCATGGCGATAGTGCTGTTTATATGGCCCTAGTACGTTTAGCCCAGGATTTTAATATGCGCTATCCCTTGGTTGACGGCCAGGGTAACTTTGGCTCCATTGATGGCGATAGTCCTGCTGCCATGCGTTACACGGAGGCTAGAACTGCCAAAATTACTCAAGAATTACTAGCTGATATTAATAAAGATACTGTTGATTTTACGGATAATTTTGATGGTTCACTCAAAGAGCCAGTAATACTCCCAACCCGTTTGCCAAATTTCTTGCTAATGGGTTCTGAAGGTATCGCGGTGGGTATGGCTACTAAAATTCCCCCTCATAACCTAGTTGAAACTTGTAATGCTGTGGCAGCAATGGTTAAAAAAGGCAAAGCACTTAGCGATATAAAAATTAATCTTGATGAGAAAAAACTTAATTCAAACTCCGAGTGTATTAATATTTTATTAGACAGTGAGGCCCGCCAGCTAGCTGGACGTTTTGAAAGTGACATCACTCACGATGATCTAATGAGCTTTATCAAAGGACCAGACTTTCCAACCGCCGGAGTTATTTATGACCAAAAAGCGATTAATGAGGCTTATCGAACTGGCAAGGGCAGGATTATCATACGTGGCAAAGCCAGTATTGAAGAAAATAAGCGCGGACAAATGGAGATTATCATCACCGAATTACCTTATCAAGTCAATAAAGCCAGACTATTGATGAAAATTGCTGACTTGATTCGAGACAAAAAAATTAGTGGCATTAAAAACTTGCGCGATGATTCGGACCGCACCGGCATGCAAATTACCGTTGAACTAAAAAAGGATGCTCGTCCAAAAGTGGTTTTAAATAAACTTTTTAAGATGAGCGAGTTGCAAACTAGTTTTTCTTTAAATATGGTTGCCCTAAATAGTGATGGCACCCCACAACTAATGACTCTATCTCAAGTTTTAAAAGAATACGTTCTTCACCGTCAATTAGTTGTCACTCGTCGCTCTCAAGCTGAATTAAAAGAAGCCCGTGATCGAGCCCACATTTTGGAAGGCTTACTAATTGCTTTAGCTAATTTAGATGAAGTAATAGCGACTATTAGAAACAGCAATGATAGTGATATTGCTCATAGCGCCTTAATGAAAAAATTTGGCCTGAGCGATCCTCAAGCGACTGCAATTTTAGAAATGCAGCTTAAACGTTTGGCAGCTCTGGAGCGTCAAAAAATTGAAGATGAGCACAAGGCCATTCAGGGTATTGTGGTTAATCTAATTAATCTATTAAATGATCCAAATAAAATTTTAGAGTTCTTGCTTAAAGAAAACCAAGAAATGATCGATCTTTATGGAGATGAAAGACTGACTAAAGTAGTTAAAGGTAGGGTTGGGGAATTTAATGAAGAAGATCTAATTGCTGATGAAAGAACAGTCATCACTCTTACTGAAAGCGGTTATATTAAACGTTTGAGTCCAGACGCTTTCCGCTCTCAATCACGAGGCGGTAAGGGCGCCAAAGGTTTAAATATGAAAGCTGAAGATGTGTTGATGTCCATTGTGACTTGCACCACTCACGACCAACTCTTCTTATTTACCAATCAAGGACGAGTCTTTAACATGAAAGCTTTTGAAATTCCAGAAGCCAGTCGAATAGCCAAGGGCACCGCCATTGTTAATTTACTTAATCTTAAAGCTGATGAAAAAGTATTGTCTATTGTTATTGTAGATGAGGAAAAAGATCGAGATAAATATATTACTTTGGCCACTAAAAAAGGCCTGGTGAAAAAAACCGCTGTCAAGCTTTATGACAATATTCGTCAAAGTGGTATCGTTGCCATTACTCTTAATGATGAAGATGAATTGGTTTGGGGCAAAGTTACCACAGGTAAAGATAACATTATGCTGATTACTCATGATGGCAAATCAATTCGCTTCAGTGAAACTGAGGTTAAAAGTTCACAACGCGACACTAAGGGAGTTAAGGGTATTACTCTTAAACCAGGCGACTATGTGGTTGATGTTGAGGTTTTTCGCGATGATTCAGCCATTTTTAAAGAAAACAGCCTAATGATTATCACTGAAAATGGCATGGGTAAGCGCACTTTACTTAAACACTATCCATTACAAAAAAGGTCCGGGCTAGGCGTTAAAGTTTCAGAAATAACTAAACGAACTGGTAAAGTAGCGGCTGCTAAACTTATTTCTGACCGACATGATGAAATTGTGATTAGCACAAAAACTGGCAAAGCCATCAAGATGTCGATTAGTAAAAAATCAATTCCAACTTTAACTAGACCAACTCAGGGGGTAATTTTGATGAAACTCGAAGATAATGATCAAATTGCCGCTGTCGCTCTCACCGTAGAAGAAGATGACAAAACTTAGTATTAACCTAATCCGTCATGGCGAGAAAAAATTGTTTTTACCGGATCCTGGTTTAACTGACTTGGGGAAAAAACAGGCAGAAAATTTAGCTGAAGAGCTAAGCAAAAAGCAACGATCTAAAAGAACAAAACGTCTAATTTTAACCAGCCCTAAAAAGCGCACCCAAGAAACTGCTGAGATTATCGCTGAAAGACTCAGGCTTGAAGTCCAAATCGATAGTTTTTTGAATATCGATAATGTCTTAGTCAACAATTCAGCCAGTAGAAATAAAATACTTGAACATTTTAAAAATTATCTAAAAGAAATAAAAGATAACAAAGAGGTCGGAGATGACTCAGTGGAAGTTTTAGAAATTTTTGCTGTCACTCATAGTCAAGAAGTGCGTAATTTTTGGCAAATCCTTGGCGGTCCCAAAAAAGCCATTAAAGATATTCATGAATGCGGAATGTGGACTATTGTTATTGAGGGAGAAAAACTGGATTTCCCACAATATACGAACAAGAATCAATAAGCAAAGATAATGCTAAAAGGTTAGTTGAGCTATTAGCTATTTTTTAGAGATAAAAAATTTCTTTGAAAAATTTTTTTTATAAAGTGTAACTGCGACAATGGTGGGAATAGAAAACGGAAACGGAAAAATAAAGTAAATTAGAAAAAATAAGTCAACGATATTGTTTGGAAAAGGAATTGAGCCTCCTTGCCGTGGTGGTAATAAACCAGAGAGATGAAACAAATTAACTATGATAAAAGGTAAAACAAATGCCAATAAAAAAGGAAAGACGATTGCTAAAAATAACTTAAATTTATTTACTGCCAATATGATTAGCCCAACGATTACTGTAATAAAAAGAAATACTGGTCCCCAAATGTATAAAAAAGAATATCCATGCATGTATAAATTAATAATATCATTTTTTTCAAATACTGTGGACCGAAGGGGACTTGAACCCCTGACCTCTTCTATGCCATAGAAGCGCTCTAGCCAACTGAGCTATCGGCCCTTTTTCCAACTTTTTGATTTTAGCATTGATCGAAATAATTTTAAAGTAAGAATGAATTTGAGTACTTTGATACTCATTTATATAAATAAGTAAGTATTTGATATATTGAAAAATAAGAATTGAATGTTTTTGATCTATTAATATAGTTATAAGTATTGAATAATATGTTTTGATTGATTACTCTCAGCAAGGAAAATTAGAAAACTAATTGGAATTAAAACCTCCAGTCGCTCAACAATCAAATTTTTATCTTATTTTTAATTACTTTTTACTGCTAAAACCTTATTGACAATTAGCAGACATTACCAAACACTGCTAAAATGCATATTTAAGCTTATTAACCTATAGATCAATCTTTTTTAGACTAATTTTACTATTTAGCTTTTTTTAAAGATAAATATTTTTTTAGAGAAAAGGACGTTGTACTCGAGAAGATAAACAGCCATTAATTTTTGATTTTCTGAATCAAAGTTTTGAATGACGTTTGTCATAAACTTTTTTTAATTGCAATTTAGTTACATGCGTATAAATTTGAGTGGTAGCAATATTCTTATGACCTAAAATTTCTTGAACATCGCGAAGACCAGCTCCATTAATCAATAAATCAGTTGCAAAACTATGACGAATGCCGTGAGGAGATAACTTAACCGTGAGATGAGCTTTTCTCGCATATTTATCTACTAAGCGTTGCACAGTACGAGTGCTTAATCTCATTTCTTCACCATCAAAGGCTGGGTGAATTTTCCTACCTGACATACGAATAAAAATCGGCTGCCACATATCCTCGCGAGAACTTAGCCAACGATCTAACCAATCGGCCGCTCGTTCACTCAAAAAAACCACTCTTGGTCGACGACCCTTACCAATCACACCAAATTCTCGTCTTTTTAGATTAATTTGATCACGATCTAGCTTAACCAGCTCACTTACTCGCAAACCAGTAGAGAAGAGCACTTCCAAAATAGCTCGATCGCGCAAACCAGTTTTGCTACTAAGTTCTGGTTGACTCAATAAGCGCTCAATCTCTTCAATACTAACAAAGCTCATTGGCGTGGATTCAGCTTTAGGTAAGTCGATTTTTTCTGGATGAAGCACGGCAAAATCATTTTTAATTAAATATTTGAACCAAGAGCGCAAAGCGATCACATGATAACTTTGAGTTTTTTTGGATAAAGTCCGACCCTGATCATCGCTGTAACGAGCTAAATAAACTCGATAAGCACGCAATACATCTTGATCTAATTGGGTTAAATCTGTTGCCCCCTGTTCCTTGAACCATACGTTGAAACGTCTTAAATAATGACTATAATTACGAATAGTTAAACGACTCAGATTTTTTTCCACCTCAAGTGACTCGAGGAAAGCCAATAAGGCCTGATCTGGATCAGTACTCAAGCGACTGATAAAGTTTTTTAACTTACCTTTTTGCTTGAATTTAGTCAGATTTTCTTGAGCAGTCATACCCTCAATTTACAATAAAAAAGGTATTTTGACCATTGCTAACTCTGGATTTTTCTAAAAAAAGAGGGGAGAGCGATCAATTTTCTTTATTATTAAAAAAAGCTTAATGCTAAAAGAATAGGGTAGACTACCCTATTTTTCCCCAAGTATAGGGTGGCGATCCTCAAGTATGGAGAATCCCTCTAAGTATAGGGGACCCAATAAAGTAATTTGCGAGGCAAGGGCGCTTCTTGCTCACTAGAAGAACTAAAAATACCGCCATTTTTCTCGATAATTTTTTTTGAAGCCAGATTCGTTTCATCGCAGGTGAGTAAAGCCTGCTCAGTATCTATTTTTGGCTGTCCCTGACAAATTTTCTCCAAAGTTAAGTCTAGTAATTGACAACCATAGCCCTGATGACGAGCACTGGGCCTGATCACATAACCAATATGCCCACCAATTCTTCTTAAATTTTCATTGAGCTGATGACGAATAGCCACTCGGCCAATCCAGATCAATTGACCATCAGCCTGTTTTTCCATCAACCAATAAACTGTTTGTGGCACTCGGCAAATTGGCAAATTACTTCCTGATTCTTGCTGCTTAATTTTTTTTAAATAATCTTTAAAAAATCTTTTTTGCTTCAATTGTTCAATATCTAAATTTTGTTCAACATAGTAACGGTCGTGTTCTAACGCTTGTAACTCCGCCACTGCTTCAATGAACGCTTTTTGGTAAGTAGCTTGTGCTTTTAACAAAAAAAGTGAATTTTCTCGCATATCGGCCATTATATCCTGATTTTAAATGATGGATTAGTCGGAAAAGGAAAAAACAGCCGATTTTGAGCTTTTAACGAGCTTCTTGAGGTGTTTAGACTGATATATCAATTTAAATTAAATTAGACATTAGCTAAATATTGATTTATTTGGTCTGGTCTATGCCTGGTAGAAAAATGGCTTTAGGGGAGTTTTGAAACAAAATAATTGATTTGGGAGAAAATAACAATTTTAAACGAGGGCCAAGATATGAGGGAAGAAAAGGAAAAAGAAAGTAATTGAGGAGTAAATAAACAAAAGCGGTGCTAATAAATAGAAGAATGTTAAAAAGCTTAAAGGAGGTCTTGAGTACAGTTTTGAGTTTAGTGTCGCAAAAGTTATATTGTGCGACATAACCCCAATCTCGAAAAGCTTAAATTAGCGCAAAACTCTTTTGTGGGGCAGTAAAGAGTAAAGCATTCGCGCTACACGTTTTTACTTCTAAAGTTACGCTGCACCCTCCAAACTCGCTCCTCATTTTACTATCCAGATCTAATCAAACACATTAGGCTCCTCCCTGGGTATTCTGAAAAAGACCTATTCGGGTTTTTTCTTGATTCATCAGTTCTTCTGCTCCCCAGACGTAGACCAACTAGAACTTTTCAACTCGAGGGCTTTCAGATCAAGAATCTCAAATCACTTTCTTACTCACCAGGCTATATTTATTTTTGCATCTTATCTGAGCAATTATCTAAACAAAGAACATTGAGTGTATCAAACTATATCATCCCAGACTAAAAAGATCCTATAATAAATAAGTTTTCCACAATTTTCACGTCTCTACCCTTTGCTGGCTACCTCTCTTGAAAAATTTACTCAGACTACCCTAGTAATTGTTTAACTATTTTTTATAAATTTTACTCAAAAAATCATTTTAAGACTGCTGAATTGCTAAGAAGATAATGGAGAAAGAACTATTAAAGTGACAGATAAAGAATCCAAAAACTAGCTAAAATTTCTTAGCTCTTCCCCACTCTGATTGTCTATTAATTGGTTGATATATCAATCTAAATATCTCATTTGCCTGGGAAGACCAAGATAAAGGCTAAAACAATAAAGATACTCACCAGAGCATATTCGGTGGCTGTATTCTTGAACAGTCTACCCTGCAATAAGTTTTGAAATAAAGATAAACCCACGTAGACCAAAGACATAATAAATAATGAGATATACCAAATTTGCATTGCTAGAAAAGAAAAACAAATTGCAAATTCAGCCAACAAGAGAACAAATAAAAGACTGTAATGAAAAATTTGCTGATTGATTCGAGGCTCTAACTGCACCGACCACAAAGACATTAGCACCAAAATAAAATGAGCTAGAGCTACTAATAAGGCATTTAAATAAAAAGGTAAGCGCAAGGAAAAAATAGTGTTAGTTAGAAGTAAAGAGGTAATCATAGTAAAAAATAAGGCAATAGCCTGGGCTGCATATAAAAGTTGAATTGTTCTACCTTTAGCTACCGAAAAAATGTTGGCAGTTAAAAACAGAGCGTACATCCCTACCCCAAAAATAACTAAAAGCACTAAACGAGACAATAGTACCTCTGGCAAGAGAAAGTAAAACAGGGCTACAGAAGAAGCATAAAGAACTGGTAAAGGTAGAATGGTCAACCATTCATAAATTTGCAAATCATCACTAAGTGCCCAAGCTGACATAAAATAGCTAATTAGAGCAAATAGAGCAATAGCTCCATAGCGCCAATCAACAGGTACATATTGGGTGGCCAATAAGCCTAAAGACAATAAAATTGAAACAATAACGAATTTTTCACGACGGCGCATATTTTTATTTTTCTTCGGGCAGGTCGGCTGCCACAAACACGTCTTCTACATCTTCATTCTCCATCAACAAATCCACTAATTCAAGCGTTTCCCTTGTTTGTTTTTCATCTAATTCAATTTTAATTTTTGCTGTAAAACCGCCTTCTTGATCACGCTCAAACATATAGGCAGCACTACCGG
>JAAZKO010000063.1 GCA_012799795.1 Minisyncoccota bacterium
ACGTTTTAAGTAGTGCTACTCATTTTTTACAAGGGTTAGATGAAGCGGCCACTCATTACTTCACAGCTTTAGCCACTTTCAAAGAAAAAGGAGCTACTGCTTTTGGTATTTATTTAGTTTTAAGCGGCTTAGGATCAAGTATTAATTGGCTTAGTTTCATCAGAAATTTTAAAATTGACCATCAATTGGCTGAAGCAATGTATTTAAACAAAAACAATGAATGGACTATGGAAAAAATGTTTAACCTTTTTCCAAACAGAAAAAAAGACTTCTATGAAGTTTTGATAAAAGGATAAAGAACCAAAGCCTCCTTCATTTGACACTTTATAGATTAAAATGTGAGGGCAAAATTCATTCTCCCCTTGATTTAGCTCTTGAATCAAAAAAGTAATCATCCCTAAACTAACTGCTGTTTCCACCTCGGCTAATTGATCATCAACAAAAATAGTACTTTCTGGTTCCAAGGCAAATCGTTCCAACATTTCCTGATAAGCTTCTAGATCAGGTTTAGTAGCATTATGCATGAGAAAGTGGTCTTAAATTTGTTAACTAATTTGCTTATTTAAGTTAATTTTTCAGCAAATAAATACCATCATCAAATAAAATTAATTTAAAAAAAACTAATTCCCTGTGCATTAATAATTGTGTTTAAATCTTCTTTATCTTCTTGATCAATTGTCAAATTCATACAAGCTGAACAAAAATATTTTACTGTTTCGCCACACAACAGATCTCTTTCAGCTGGATCAGTACTTCGCTCAATAGCAGCTATTAATTCTGCTGGAACAGCATATTTTTTAGATAGCAAAATAAATCGATTTAAACTGAACAGAGTTACTTTATCTGTAACTACTTCTTTAGAACTTGGCATAGTATAAATCCTTAAATTACAATACTCGCAAATAATGACGGTAGTATAGCACAAAAACCTATATTTTTAAAATTCATTAATGAATCTATATTAATTGTCATCAATTTGCAAATGATCAAGTAAATCGGCTAAAGAATTGATCAAAATGTGTGGACTAAATTCATTCTCCCCTTGATTTAGCTCTTGAATCCAAAAAGTAATCATCCCTAAACTAGCTGCCGTCTCTACTTCAGATAATTGATCATCCACCAAAATAGTCGTTTCTGGATTCAAATCAAACCGATCCAACATTTCTTGGTATGCCGCTAGATCAGGCTTGGTGGCCTGACGCATATCATCCCCAGCTAATAATTTATTATTTTGGAATTGGCCAGATAAATCAGCAATTAAAACCTCCAAAGCTTCAAAAGCTCGCTCTCTAACTGATCCAGTAAATACATGTACTGGCAAGTGTTGCATTAATAAGTTTAAGAGCTCTACCAAGTCTGGATCGTAAGATAAATGATCAGCGGTAGATAAAGACGAGGTGATATCAAAAAAGCTTTCCTCACTACCACCCATTGCTAGAAACGATAATTTCCAACCTATTTCTTGAGCTTGCTCAACATAGCTTTCTACTAATTTTTTTATCGTCTCTTCTTCTGGGTCAACAATCCCTTGTTTGGCTAAAACTTCGGGGGCTGTTACCAATTTACGCCGCAAATCACCCCACATTTTTTCTTCAGCTTCACCAGAACACCGATAAAGCGTTTCGTCTAAATCAAAAACAACGGCCCTAACTTTTCGACCACGAACCTCAATTTCCATAATTGCTTTCTACTAATTTTATTGGGCAGGAAAATATACTCGAGACTAGTATATCATAAAAAATCAAAGTTAATCAATCTTTTAGCAATAAATTCAAGCTACATGTTTTACTTAATTTCTTGCAAAATAGCAGCTTTGACCTCATCATTAAAGCCACTGAAAGCCTGATCGTTTATAAAAATGATTGGATAGTAGCCAAAGCTCTCAGACACACCTTGACTGTGGCCATATTGGCTTTGATAGCGACTTAAAAGAGCGACAAAATCATCATCTGTCACTAAATGTTCTTCAATAGAATAATCAATTGTGTCAACAAACTCCAAAAACTGCAAACACATTTCCCCTTGGCCATTATGAAAAACTTTGAGGGTGTTTTTTTGTAATTCAGGAATGAGCTCAATTTCATCGAGTGGCACTACTGGCTTGGGCTCAACATATTTTACTTCATCATTAAAAGGAATTTCGCTGTAAGGCCGACTGATTACTTGCGCATCTGCTGCCCAATCATCGAAACTCTGCCACTTAACTTGCTTGGAATTGATAGCTGCTTCATAAACATCCCACCAACCAACCCGAGTGCCACCAATATAAACATGAGAAACTAAGACCATGTCTTGAGGTTTTTGATCAAGACTTTCTTGCAAAACTTGAGCAAAATCTTCGGCGGTGGAGCCGCGCTGATATAAACTAACGTCACAAAGCGAACCCGAACCCATCTCGCCAAAAACTAAATTTGAGACAGACAAAATCCGTGCCTGATACTCCTGGGGGGTATAAATTACGGCCTTGATATCACTACCTCGCCCAAGAATATAAGGAATACCTAAAGCATCGGCAGCCTTGAGGGTGTTTTCGCCATAGGCAAAGTATTTGGAACTAAAAATTTTGATCGGTTGACCTAAAATAGCCTCTGCAGACTCCTTATACTCCTTCATGATCGCGTACTGCTCCTCGTAAGGCATCTTCCAAAACGGCCCCTCACCATAACCGGTTGCCACCTCATAACCTTTAGCCGCTAAATTGCGGAAATACTCCGGATACTCTTCTAAAACGGCACGTTCCGGTTTAATAATCGCTTTAAAATCTTTAGTATCCAAAACTTCTTCCCATTTGTAATAGCCAGAAATGTCACCAGTGTTTTCACTTAAAAGCAAAATGCCATTGATTGCTTGATGACTAGTTCGCCAAGAAGTTAAAGCTAAGACAATCAGCGCTAAGACTATGGTAAAAAGGAAAATGGGCACAAATGAAAATGTTTTTTTGGGAGTAGTTTTTTTGGAGGTAGTTTTTTTGGGCATCATAACTTTCACTTAATTACTATATGTCCATGATACACTCGAGCTCTTTGCCATGTCAAGTTAAAGCTGGCGCTAAACAACTAGCACTTGGCGCAAGAAAAAATTAAGCAAAACTAAAGCTGATAAAAGTAAAAAAAGTTTAAGAGTAGCTCTAAAATCATCCTGCTCTTCTTGACCACGCTGCTTGATAAAAATCTTCAGCAAAACTAAAACCATGACAAAGGCAGCGAGCTGAATGAGAGGATTGCTAGCAAAAAAATTATCACTATTTGTAATATATAAAGTGCCCCCTGGATTTGAGGAAAAATAATGCAAAAATGGGAAAAAAAGATAAGCACTGCCCAGAGCGGATAAAAATAGCTGGAGCGAACTCGGAAACGGGCGCTTAAAACGTTTAGACAAGTAAGTCATCAGACCAAAGGAGAACCAACCCAATAATATCATCAGCAAAGGTAATAAAACTAATAAACCAAACAGCGGAAAAGAGCGTTTCAACCCATACTGCATCAGCGTTGGCACGATCATCAACACTGGCAAGAGCGAGCAAGCATCGATGCTAAGCCAAATAAATTGCTTGAGATTCTCAATAGCTAAGTGAGTTAAATAGAGAGCCAAGCGCAGCGCTAAAAATAAGATCAGAAAAATCCATAAATTGAGCAAAAAAGGCAGCGTCGGCTTGGCTAAAAAATTGAGCAAGAAAAATAAAGGCAAGGACAAGTACAGGCAAAGATAACAACATAAATTTTGCCAATTGGGAAATTGATAGGTTTTAAATAGTTTTTTAAGTAACAAATTTATTGGTAAAAAAATAACTAAAATTAGTCCCCCCGTCACCAAACCCACCATCCAATGGCGAGAAATATTGAAGTCAGCTAAAGGACCATAGCCCATATGACCATAAAGAAAGATTAACTGGCGATCCCAGATGGCAAAAAAGAAAACAAAAAGAGCAAGGATTAACAGGGAAAGTAAAAGCGCATGAATAATTAAAGAGGTGTTGGCTTTTGGCACTAGATTTAGTGTAGCATAATGACAAATCTTTAGAAAAACTTTAAGATATTTTTATATTTGGGTGATAGAAAAAATAACATAAATTTTCCACTTAGATAATTAAAAAATCGCTAAAAGAGAATGAGCATACACTGCTTAATTTAAACAATAATCAAATAGTATTTTAACGCACAAAACAATTTATAATATTAAAAAATATCTTAAATTCTAATAAAGAGATTGCTTCCTTTTTTCATCTTAAAGACATCATCGGCCCATCAATATCAATTAATTAAGTCCACTTCTTTTTTAAATTTTTCATCGCCACAATATTTCTGATCATTAAACGATATTCCAAAGGTACTTCAATTGTTTTTTTGAACAATATCTTATCTTCAAACATGTTGCTGACTATTTTTTTGAATTGAGCAAAAGTCAGTTGTCTAATACTATCTTTAGTTCCATTTAACATTAAATTTTTTAAAACATCATACATAACCGAAATTTCAACATTGGGATTGTCTTTTAGATAATCAATTATCATAAGTTGATTTTTTTGTAATTTTGAACGATCTAAGTTTGCACTATTTATGTCTTTTACAGAATACTTTTCACCATATTGAGCAAATTCCTGCAAAATAATCTGCAGATACGCGGAATCGTTTTTTTCTCCTTTCAAGCTTTGAGTTATTGCTTCAGAAACTAATTTAACGGATATTTTGCTCCTGATTTTTTTAGCTTCACTTTCTGGTGTTTGACTTAACTCTAGACATTTGTCAGTAAAGCTTCTAATAAATTTCAGATTTTCACCAACCTTTAATAACTTTAATATGTTCAC
>JAAZKO010000064.1 GCA_012799795.1 Minisyncoccota bacterium
AGGGTTTTTAATAGGGTACCCCCCCGGAGGGGTGCTACTGGGTGAGCTTGTGTAATCATTACACGAACGTACAGAGCACACTAAACACGTGTAATAAATTAGGTGGTTAAGAAATTAGTAAATTTAACACCAATTACATCTGGAGAATTAATAAATAGATGTAAATTCCGAATAAGGTCATGAACAGGGAGCCATCCGTTTTTTACTCTAGCGAGAGGCGAGTTGATTATTTGACTAAATCATGTTAAATTCTCACACATGAGATCGGAATTGTCGCATAATGGCGAGAATCATGCTCTGCCCATCAACATTAGTGATCATTTAAGACGCGAGCAGTTGCGTCATCCAGAAGCAACTGGCGCGCTAAGCTCTATTTTAGCTGATTTATCTAGAGTGGCTAAAGAGATTTCTTATTTAGTTAATACAGCAGGTATCAATGGGGCCTATGGCTCAACCGGTAAGATTAACGTTCAGGGGGAGTCAGTTATTAAGCTCGATGAACAGGCTAATAGACAATTTAAAGATATTCTCAGCAACAACCCTTACGTCGCTGGTTTTGCTTCAGAAGAGGAAATGACTTTTGTACCATTCGCTCCTGATTCTAGGAGCAAGTATGTGTTGTGGTTTGATCCTCTAGATGGTTCATCAAATTTTGATACCAATGTTTCAATTGGCTCCATTTTTTCAATTTATCAGCGAGTTAGTGATGCAAGAGGATCAGTTAATGAGTCAGATTTTTTACAAGCAGGTCGAGCTCAAGTTTGTTCTGGCTATTTTCTCTATGGCACTAGTACTATGTTAGTTTATACCACTGGCCATGGTGTCTATGGCTTCACTTTAGATCCTAGTGTTGGAGAATTTGTTTTGCCTCAGGATTATGCTAAAATCATGATGCCAGAATCAGCCCGTACTTATAGTGTTAATGAAGCTTATAGACCACTGTGGTCTCCTCGTATGGTGGCCTTTATTGATTGGTTAAAAACCAGAAATGACGATCCATGTGGAGCACGTTATGTAGGTTCACTAGTAGCTGACTTTCATCGCAATTTATTAAAGGGTGGTATTTTTTTATACCCACAAGATGAAAAACACCCTAGTGGCAAATTAAGACTTAACTGTGAATTGAATCCCTTGGCTTATATAGTGGAACAGGCTGGTGGCCTAGCTACTGATGGTGAAAACAATATTCTCGATATTCAGCCAAGTAGTTTACACCAGCGATCTCCTGTGTTGATTGGTAGCAAAAATGAAGTTTTAAGCTATATGGGTTAAAGACTGAAGTGTGGGTATTTTTAAGGGTCTGTGATTGTTTTTTTTTGAATAAAATGATATATATAATATATATGTTAAAAAACAAAATTTTCATCAAAATTTTAACTTTAATTACTTTCATTATCATGATTGTAGTTAATGCTTTAGCCAATATCTTGCCAATCAATGGCATTACTACTGGAGAAGCCTCTGATGCTTATCCCAATTTATTTGCTCCCGCTGGAATTACTTTTTCTATTTGGGGTGTGATTTATTTAATGCTTTTTATTTATGTTATTTATCAGTTTTTTGTTAAATCTAAAAAAGTAGAAGCAGTAGTAAATAAAATCAATATTTATTTTATTATTTCCTCGATTGCTAATGCCGTTTGGATTTTTCTTTGGCATTATCAGATGCTTGGCTTAAGCGTAATATTAATGTTAGTTATTCTTTTTTCTTTGATCAAAATTTCTTCGATTAGTAATGAAAAAGACTTTTCACTGAGAGATAAAATCTTTTTTAAAGTTCCTTTCGGAGTTTATTTTGGCTGGATTACTATAGCAACCATTGCTAATCTCACCACTTTTTTAGTGAGTTTGGGTTGGGCTAACTTTATTTTTCCTGATCAAATTTGGATGATTATTATTCTTTTGATTGGTATGATTATCGCATCTGTGACGGCAATTAAAGAAAAAAACCTTGCCTACGGATTAGTTCCTGTTTGGGCCTATTTTGGAATTTATTTAAAACACAGTTCTCCTATGTTTTTCAATAAGATGTATCCAGATGTTATTCTTACAAGCATTATTTGTATTTTGATTTTTGCTGTGGTGGATATTTATCTTTTAATAAATAAAAAATATCTGTAAATAGTGAAAGGTTTTACTTATGACTGAGCAAAAACAAATTTTCAACGAAATAAAAAATAAAAAAGAGCAAGGGCCATCCAAAGTGAAAAAATTGCGAGGCAATCGCAAGTTTCGTTTAAGTTTAATTGTGATTTTGATGGCAATTGTGGTCTTTTTATTTATAGTTTGGGAAAAGGCGCGGATTGCTTTAGTCATTGCTTTTATATTTTTGCTCACTGCTCTTGGATTAGAGGTGTCGCAAAACGATTGGGATTTACAAAAGTTGTGGGAAACCAGATCTTTTGATCAAGCTAAAATTAGTCGTGATGTTGAAGGTAATTTATTATTTGATAAATTAGGTAACATTGTTACTGATAGTTCTCAGGGTAAAGGAGCTGACGAATATAATTGTGATGATTTTGCTACTCAAGAGGAAGCACAAATTTTCTTTGAAAAAGTGGGTGGCACTGGCAACGACGTTAATCGACTAGATGGCGATAAAGACGGTGAAGCTTGTGAAGCTTTACCAAAAAATTAAGTTTTTTTAGAATCCATATGAGAGTGCCTGATCTTCTAAATAGATAGTAGAAATCTCTCTTAATTTTTGAAAATCGTTAATTATAAATATTTTTTTTGATGAAAAAATAATGCCTTCATTTTCTAATTTTTTTAATTCTAAACTAGCGGTTTCTCTAGAAACCCCTGCCAAATTAGCAATATCTTCATGAGTTTGAGGCAAGAGAATTTTTACTTTTCTATCTGGGGTGTTTTGACCAAACCTTCTAGCCATAAGTAATAAAGAAGAGCTAATCTTTTGTTCAGCATTGGATCTAATTAGATATTGGGTTCTAATCATAAAACCCTCCAGGCCGCTAGAAATTCTTTTGGTGAGATCAAATAAAACTTCTTGATCAGATTTAATAAATTCATGTACCTTTGCTGTTGGTGCTTTTCTTAGTACCACATCAGTCATTGCTTCAAAAAAATAAGTATTGGTTCTGCCAGTAAGTGTTTCTGTGATGGGAAAAAAACTGTTAGGTTTAAATATATTAATAGTCAATTCCAAGCCCTCGTCATTGAGTGAAAAGGATTTTACGTAGCCACTGTGCAGGTGATATATATAAATCAGAGGCTCTTCTGGCTGAATAATTGTTTGACCCTTTTTAATTTTTAATTCTGGGTATTTAGCAAAAAAATTTTCAATTTTTTGATTTAAATTCTCTGTCATTCAGGCAAATTATAACATTGTTAGCTAGCTAACAGATTTAAATAGTAGATTAACTTACTATATGTCTATTATAAAAATTTATTCAAGAAAGGAAGATATGAATAAAAATAATATTTTAGTAATGGGCTTGGTTCTTTTAATTGCGGTAGGAGGAATCTTGCTTTTTAACAATAATAATCAATCCGCCATGGAGGAAGGAGACCAAAATATGTCAGACACAATGGTTAATGAAGAAATGCAAGAGAACAACAATCAGGTGGAAGATATGGATCAAATGGGAATGGATGATGAAGCAAATACTATTGTAGATATTGCTGTTTCTAATCCCAATTTTTCAACTTTAGTAACAGCTTTGCAAAAAGCTGACTTAGTTGAAGTCTTGGCTGGTGAAGGCCCATTCACCGTCTTTGCTCCAACTAATGAAGCATTTGCTAAAATTCCTGAGGAAACTCTAAATGAGATTTTAGCAGATAAAGAACAGTTGACTCAGATTCTTACTTATCATGTAGTTGCTGGTAAGGTAATGGCCGAAGACGTAGTTTCTTTAACTTCTGCAACTACGGTTCAAGGTGGCGATTTAGCTATTGAAGTAATGGGCAACAGTGTCATGGTCAATAACGCCAATGTTATTCAAACTGACATTGAAGCTTCCAATGGAGTGATTCACGTCATTGATACAGTTTTAATTCCACACAGTAATTAAAAGCTGATCTATTGAGAAAACGGCGCTTGAGGGCGCCGTTTTTTATATGTCTTATAATTTTTTATTATATTGATTATTTTGATATTTTATGATATACTTATTCAGTATTTAGATAGATTTTCTTCAATAAAAACACTGCGTTTTTGGCGAGGAGAATCTAGCTCTTTAACATTCTCACATGCTTTTTGCTGTGCGCAAAGGTGAGGGTAATTGTGAAAATTTTCCCCACTAAGCGCACAGGAATCTGTGGCGCTTTCAATCCACCCAAAAAAAAGGAAAAGGAGTAAAGGTGAAAAAGGTAATTTTGCTGTTTGTTGTAATTGTTGTTTTGTTTGGAGGTGGTTTTAGCGCTTTCGCGCAAACCGAAATACCTCAGCAAGAGGATTTATTTCTCAGCGGTCTCCAGGTTTCTGGAGATCGT
Source organism: Minisyncoccota bacterium (assembly GCA_012799795.1). Classification (GTDB taxonomy): domain Bacteria; phylum Patescibacteriota; class Microgenomatia; order UBA1400; family PJMF01; genus JAAZKO01. The sequence goes on from JAAZKO010000064.1 coordinate 4,452, forward strand.
ACCACTCACTTGTTGGCGTCCCCGCTCTCGATAGAGCCAGGAGATTGTCATGGTTTCTTAAGCCCCTATTTTGAAGGGCCCAAAAGAAATTTATCAGTAAACGAGGATTCTACGAGAATCCAAGTGTACTATGACGAAGATGATGGCATGGTATGCGCCATCATCTTTGGTAGTTGGCCTGGCCGCGTCTCAAATGATGGAGTGCAGGAATTTGACTCTGTCATGCGGGTTTATGAGGGATACGATTTATTGGAGGTTCAGGATGAACCTTTGATAAGGAGCAATCCTTTTTTGGCTGGAATTCCCTTTCATTTGTATTCCTGGGAGTTGCCAAAGGGAGGAGGAGAATATTATTTCCTCTTTGACTATTTTCAGCAGCAGATCCTTGGGGATTTGCGACTGGGAATGTCTCATCGAGATTGGTCAGGGGTTTTTCGGTCAGAATTGTTTAAAATTTTTCTGCCGATAATAGTGGTACCAGAACCTGTGGTACCCACACCAACTCCGACCCCGGTTCCGCCAACCCCCACGCCGGTGCCACCCACACCCACTCCAATCCCACCAACACCCACCCCAATTCCGACATGTCCAAATTGGACCATCGGAGCAACGGCTCCGGGATTTACGGTCCCACCCCTAACCTATGAAATTGGTGGTAACAATTACCCCAATGTGGAGTATTTGTATTTTGGTGAAACAATGGCTGTTAGGATTAAAAATTCCAATGGTACTGTTTCAGATCTTCCCGTAGGCGGGGAGACCACCGTATACAACGGTGTTGGTCAAGTCGTGGCCGAATATGGCCGCGATGGAAGTTTTGAAGTTGTGGGGGGACAGGGAGTCTTTGGTGAAGATTTCTTCACCTTTGACTCAAGCTTTGCCTGGCAGGGTATTAACTGCCGAGCCTCGTTCACCATTTGGGATCCGGAAAGGGTCTTAAACGCTTTGATTGCTCGCGGTTTTACCCGCGATGAAGCTTTACTACAAATTGTAGATTTTCTTGAGAAAGCCGATATGGCTAATCTGACCCAGGCTGATGTCTGGGAGTGGGTTAACCACTAAATCATGTGAGAATGAATTTAGCTGGCCGCTTAAAAAGCGGCCAGCTATAAATCTCTTTGTTAGATAAAATTTTTATTCTACACATGTGTGTAGATTTTTTGTTTTCATGCAATAACGCAATGTAAAGCCTATATTAAGAAACTATATAATTGCTTAAATTGATTCATTTTGATATAATTCGAATTGTTTTGATTAGATTATCTTCAATAAAAACAGCGCGTTTTTGGCGAGGACAATCTAGCTCTTTAACATTCAAACATTTTATGGGTTTAAATTGACCCAACCAAAAGGAGACTTATAATAATCTTTTTTTGGTTGGGTCAATAGGTGTAAAATTTTTTTTTCAAAAAAGACAAAAGGAGAATGATGGAAGCATTAATTAATGCAGTACTCAATTTATTTAAAAATTTAGTTATCCTTGCTGGGCAAGGGATCAGTGTTCTGGGCAATGTAATAGCGTTGCCCGGATTCATTGGTTTATTGATTGGGGGAGTGTTTTGTTTTGTGGCCTGGAAACAAACGAGAAATGCTGTGGGAGCTATTTTATGGCTACTATTTGCGTTTGCAACGGTGTTTATTATTTCGTCCTACGTAATTTGGCCGTTTTTGTTCAAAGGGTCTCAGAACAGTTTAACCAACTGTTATGAGTCAGCTGGAAGCAATTCTAGACAGATTGCTGTATGCGATTCAATAAACAACGGCTTTGTGGTAAGCGCTTCGGCACAGACACAAAGTCAACCCATTATTACTGTAGTTGAACCACCAGTTCTAGAAAATCCTATATTCTTTAACAGAATGTTTAAGGATAATGCCCTGGAGTTATTAACTCAGGGATGGAATCTCAATCCGCCAGATTGGCCACGGGATATTCCTGGTCAATTGGTTGGTCCTAAGGACGTACCTCAAGATGTTGAACTCAATTTTGAGTGCAACAATCCCGTCGCAAGTCTCAAGAATGAGAAATGGAATGTTACAGTTTCTGGAGTAATTTCGGGAATAGGACAAAGAAGTGTAACGTTACAGACAAACGGGTATTTTGTGCGGGACAAGGATGGTTTTAATGCCAAGCCCGGCACGACCATTGTTGGAACAGGCACGTGGGATGATACTTGTCCCACTTGTTATGTGGATAAGCCAGTTTCAACTCCCACTCCCGTCCCCACACCAACTGCGGTTATTCCATCAATTACTGAGGTAAAATTTCCACAACCAATTTGTGGTTATTGGGGATTTAAGTATCAGTCAGGGATGTGGCTGGTTGTCCCCACAACCGGTGGGCAAGCAGATTTTAGTCACGCAACAAGCGTGGCTAAGGCTACGGGAGATATCACCAGCCGCTGTCCCGGGGAATCACTCCCCGCGACACCTTAAAATGTTTGAAATTTTCGGTCGTTACCTAGACGACCCAACTCCTTCCCGGAGTCCGCCTTTGTGCGGACTCCGGGAAC
>JAAZKO010000065.1 GCA_012799795.1 Minisyncoccota bacterium
AAAAAAAATATCGAGAAACTCATAGTGCTAGTTATTTTAATGATTTTCAAGCCCGGCGACTAAATATTCGCTACCAGGCAAAGGATGGTAGTATAAAATACGTTTATACGCTCAATAACACTGTTGCTGCTTCTCCTCGTTTATTGGCTGCTCTGGTAGAAAACTATCAGCAGAAAGATGCTACAATTAAGATTCCAAAAGTCCTAAAAAAATATTTGTAGACTTATTTGGAGAAAGCTTCAATGTCAAAAGAACGACGTAAAACTAAATCAATTGAAAGAGAAGCTAAACAAAGATATACCCTAGTGATTAAGGGAGAGACTATTGGGGGTTCAAGTATTAAGGGTTTAACTGAAGAAGAAGTTAGAAAAAAATTATTAAAAATTGATCCGGACAAGAAATTATTGGCAGGGAGAGATTATAGAGTAATAGAGCGTTAGTGTAATAAAGTAAGTGAATTTATATAAAAATATGATTTAAAAATATGTTTAAATTTATTAAAAATCTTTTTGATGAAGAGCAAAAAAAACTCAAAGAATATCAGCTTCTGGTTGATAAAATTAATGAGTTTGAGCCTGAAATGAAGGGCAAAAGTGATGGTGATTTGGCCAAACAGACAAAAAAATTTAAAGAAAGCATTGAGCAATATCGAGGACAAATCGATCAGAGCTTAAAAGTAGATTCAGAAGCCTATGTTGAGGCGCTGAGAGCTAAAGAAAAAGAAGTTTTAGAAGCTATTTTGCCAGAAGCTTATGCCACGGTTCGTGAGGTATCACGTCGTTTGATCGGCATGCGCCATTTTGATGTACAGATGTTGGCTGGAGTGGCATTGCATCGAAGTAATATTACTGAACAAAAAACTGGTGAAGGTAAAACTTTAACAGTGACTGGTCCACTCTATCTCAACGCCTTATTGGGTCATGGTGTTCATTTGGTGACCGTTAATGATTATTTGTCGGAAATTGGCGTGGGTTGGATGGGGCCAATTTATCATTTTTTAGGCTTAAAAACTGCTGTTATTGTTCATGATCATGCTCGTTTGTATGATCCAAGCATTGATAGCGAAGAACGCGGAGATGAACGTCTAGAACACTTTGTGGAAATAAGTCGTCAAGAGGCTTATATGGCTGATATTACTTACGGAACTAATAATGAATTTGGTTTTGATTATCTTCGTGACAACATGGTTAGAAATCTTGATCAAATGGTACAACGTCAGGTCAAAGCTCATCATTTTGCTATAGTTGATGAAGCTGACTCAATTTTAATTGATGAGGCGCGGACTCCTTTGATTATTTCTGCGCCCGATACCGAACCCACCGACAAATATTATAAGTTTTCCAAAATGGTTCGTTCTTTAACTGAAGAACAAGATTATAAACTGGATGAAAAAGCTAAATCTGCTACTTTAACTGATCTTGGTATTAAACGTTTAGAAGCAAAATTGGGAGTTAGCAATCTCTACGAAGAAAATTTTGACACTATTCATCATATTGAAAAAGCTCTTCAAGCCCAATCTCTTTATCACAAGGATAAAGAATATATTGTTAAAGACAATCAAGTTATTATTGTTGACGAACACACTGGTCGTTTAATGTTTGGTCGGCGCTACAGCGATGGCCTACATCAGGCAATTGAAGCAAAAGAAGGCGCGGTCATTCAGCAGGAGTCTCGTACTCTAGCCACCATTTCTTTTTAAACTATTTTAGGATGTACCAAAAGTTGTCGGGCATGACCGGTACAGCCCTAACTGAGTCGGAGGAATTTAATCAAATTTATCATACCGATGTTTTGGCAATTCCAACTAATGAAACAGTTATTCGTCAAGATCGACCCGACCAAATTTATAAAAATACGGCTGCTAAATATTCAGCAATTGTCAAAGAGGTTGAGCGAATTCACGAAACTGGTCAGCCCATTTTGCTAGGTACTCGCTCTATTGAACACAACCAAATTATTGCCAATTTTTTACGTCGTAAAAAAATTGAGCATCAGGTTTTAAACGCTAAAAACCATGAAAAAGAAGCGTTTATTATTGCTGATGCAGGTAAAGAAGGGGCAATTACTGTTG
>JAAZKO010000066.1 GCA_012799795.1 Minisyncoccota bacterium
AAGCAGGCTATAGATCGGGGTGAAAATCCCATGCAATTTAAAAAGCAATTGGCTTGGCAAATTACTAGTGATCTGCACGATCAACAATCAGCCAAAAAAGCTAGCGAGCATTTTGCCCAAAGTATCCAAAATGATGCCACACCCGATCCAGAGCAATTTACTGATTTAGTTTTGGAAATTAGTGAAAAAAATGGCCAACAAACATCCAAAAATAATGTTTTTAGCAACAGTGAACTGGCTCGCTTATTTGAACAAGGAGCAGTTAAATTATTGCCAGACCAAAAAATTATTAGTAATTGGTCAGAATTTTTAACTTTAGCCAACGACAGTCAATTAAAAATTGGCAAACATCGTTTTTATCAATTAAAAATAAAAAAGTAAATCATATGTCACTTAGTCGAAAAAAAAGAGAAAAAATTATTCGCCTGTTTGTAATTTTCGCAGTTATTATTATGGTCTTTAGTAGCCTCGCTAGTCTACTTTTTGTTTTTCTCTAAAAAAATTAGAATAATATGTACCAACTTAAACATTCTCTTGACACTGTTCGTGGTATTGGTGAGAGTTGGAAAAAAGCGTTAGCCAAAAAAAACATTCACACCGTTCTTGATTTTTTACTTTATTTGCCCCTACATTATGAAGATCGTTCGCGAATTTTCTCGATTGCTCAATTAAAGCGCTTCAGTAATTCCGTCATTATTGATCAAGACCAGCTAAAAAATAAAGATAAGCAAAACAAAGACTATCAATCTAAACAAGACTTCTTCACCTTAATCGTTCAAGTTAAAGACTATAGTCAGTATTACAAAGGGCGCTTACTAATCAGCCGAGCTACTTTAGTTGACAAAAGTGGAGAATTGCCCGCTATTTGGTTTAATAACAAATTTCTAAAAACAAAACTAAAAGAGGGTCAAGATTACTACGCCTCAGGACAATTCAAAAACAATAGTTTACTGCAAGCTAAGTTGGAAGCAGTGGCCAAAGACAGTCCTCATACCGCTCGTTTAGTCCCAATCTACAGCCAAATTAGTCCTTTTAAACAAGGTAGCCTGAGAAGATTACAAAAAGAAATTGTTGATCATCTAAGTCCTCAACATCTTTTTCAAGCTTTGCATCTTTTTCAGGCTTTGCATTTTCCCAAAAATAGTCAAGAAATTATTCAGGCTAGAGAACAGTTGGCTTTAGAAGAAATCATTTTCTTGATCGACAAAGCTAAAAAGTTAAAAAAAACTTGGGAGTCAAAAAATTTAGCTCCCAGTATTGAGATTAAAAAACAAAACCTAATTCCAGAAAATTTACCATTTACCTTGACCAACGCTCAACAACAAGCTATCACCGAAATCACTAATGATCTAAAAAAAACCGCTGCCATGAATCGTTTATTAATTGGCGACGTCGGCAGTGGTAAAACTGCAGTCGCGGCTATCGCCGCTTGGCACAGTTGTTTGGCTGGTCACAATGCCGTTTTGGTCGCTCCAACTCAAATTCTGGCTCAGCAACACTTTCAAACTATTCAGAAACTATTGCCTAAACAAAAATTATATTTAGTAACGGCCCAAACTAGTAAAAACTTTAAAAAAGATTCAGCCAGCATTTATGTCGGCACCCACGCCTTAATTAATAAACTTGAAGATATTAAACCAGCTTTAATTATTTATGACGAACAACACCGCTTCGGCACTAAACAGCGGCAAAATCCCCAAGCTCATCTTTTGAGCATGACTGCGACTCCTATTCCCCGTAGTTTAATGCTGACTATTTTTGCTCATTTGCAAACTAGTATCTTGGACGAAATGCCAGCTAATAGACAAATGGCCAAAACTTGGTTGGTGCCAAAATCTAAAGAAGAAAATGCCATTATTTGGCTAGCCGAACAACTCTTGAAATCCCCAGACAAACAAGCCTTTATCGTTTGTCCTTTCATTGATCCCTCGCAACACAGCGCTTTGGAAAATGTGGCAGCAGTCAAAGACAGCCTCAAACAATTGGAGGTGCTTTTGGGCAAATATTATCAGGAAAAGCAGATTAAAAAAACCAAGCAAATCAAAATTGCTCTCTTACATTCGCGCCTCAAAAAACAGGAACAAGAAGAGGTGATTGAAAAACTTTACAATAAAGGTCTGCAAATTCTTGTCAGCACACCCATGATAGAACTAGGCATTGATTTACCCAGCGCCGATTTTATTATTATTCAAGCTGCTGAACGCTTTGGCTTAGCCAGCTTGCACCAATTGCGGGGTAGAGTAGGCCGCATTGGCCAAGAAAGTTTTTGTATCTTGTTTACTACTAATCCACTCAAAACAGAAGATGATCGAGCCAAGATCAAGCAAAAGAGTCAAGAACGATTAAAAATTTTCTGCCAAGAAAAAGACGGTTTTAAATTAGCCCAGTTAGATCTTCAACAAAGAGGAGCAGGAGATATTTTTGGCAATGCTCAAAGTGGTTTTAACAAATTGCAATTTGCTTCTTGGACTAATCTAAAAATAATCAAAGAAGCCAAAAAGATCAGCGAACAAGATCAGCATTATCAGTCAATACTAACGCCTTATTTTGAAAAAAGAGAGTTTCTAGCAGAAATCAATGATAATTAAAAACCGCTTGTTCTTGCTTCTTTTTTGCTTTATGATGAAATATATGCCAAAAAATTCTGCCCGCCAGATGAGTGGTCAAATTGGGATTATCGTCATCTTAATTACTGCAGCTATTTTAACTTTTGGCCTGTCAGTAGCCGATCGGGTTGTTCAAGAAAACAAGGTAGTTGTTGATCGCAGTGATTCCATTAGAGTATTTAATGTTGCTGAAACTGGAATTGATAAAGCCCTTAATCAAATTTATCAGTATGAAACTGGCATAATAGATACTTTAACAACAACCGATCTATTACCCGACAATGACTTTAACCAAGTTTCAGTTGCCAGTAGTCAAAGTTTTGAAGGTTACCTTAATCAAGGAGAAAGTTTACGCATTGATTTAAACAATCTAGCGGGTGGTGTTGATATCAAATGGTCAAAAACTACTTGCGGACTTACTCATAAGGTTGGTTTGTTGTTAACTTTTTTGCATCTCAGCGGAACC
>JAAZKO010000067.1 GCA_012799795.1 Minisyncoccota bacterium
AATAAAATAGAAATTAATAATAAGAAATTACTTGTTTTTATATTAAAAAATTTAATTTTTTTCAGTCTTAAAATAATTAATATAGTTAAAGTCAATATTAATAACAGCTTGCTGTCTAAAAATTTCGGCAAAGAAATTAAAAAAGTTTCTGCAATAAGAAATGAATATATTATTGCTATAAAAAAATTAAAAATAATTTTTAAAGTATTAGTCATAGTTAATTTTCTTGCTTATAAATTCTTAAAGAAGATTCTGTCAAAATTCTTTCTAAATCGCTGAGGTCTTTAATAGCAAAATCTCCCCACCAATTTTCTTGATATTCTTGAATCACCGCCGGCTCAACAATAAAATAATTAATCTTTGCTTCGTTTGTAGCTTCTTGCTCTTGGAAATAATTCAATAAATCTTCTTTTTGCACCACATAATTCATTTCACCCCTTTGATATGTAAATTCCTCTGGTAAGGCTTCACCATTTAGTGCCTGCCAAAAATAAAGATATTGATATGAAAAATCATATGTGTCGGGAGCGTAATGATAAGAATTAAATGCATTGTCTTGAGCATCACTCCTGATGAGATTAATTGCTTGAATTTTTGGACTCAGAAAGGAACTAGCTTGACTCAATTGATATTGATCTGTAGAAAAAAAATAACTGACTTTCAAAGATAAAGAAATAAACATCAAGACAAAATATATTGAACGAATGATTTTATTTTGTGCTCTTAAAACATCTCCAGCAAACATGATAAATAAAGGAGTAAGAGCTAGAACATACCAAATATTAAAGTGTAAAAAAGAATAGCCAATCAAAGCTAGAATTGGCCAAAATAAATATTCTGAAATCAGAGTTAATTTAAAGGTATTGTTGGATTTATTAATTTTTCTAAATAAAAAGGCATTAAGTACTAAAATAATAAAAAATAAGAGAGATAAATGGTCAAGCCATTTTCCACTTGGATAATGAGCACTAGGTAAAATTGAGAAGCTAAAATAATCATAGATGGTCTTTAACACAGTTAGTGTTTTAGAAAAACTAAAACTTTGTGTTTGGCCATTCTGCAAAAAAGCAATAACAGCCCTAAGTTCAACGAAGTCGTGTCTAAATTCGAAAATGATTTGAGGAAGAAAAGGAATTAAATAGGCAAAAATCAGTATTAGAATTTTTTGCCAATTTAGCTTAATTTGATGTTTATAAAGACTAAATAAAATCAATATTGGATAAAAAATGGCAAAGGCTGTAGAAAAATGAAAAGCCAAGGAGGCGAAAAAAGACATTAAAAACAACTCATAATTTTTGCCTTCTTTTTTTTCTTTGAAATTTTTAATTATTATTAAAATTACTAAAGAAATTAAAGTCATGGGAAAAGGATTCCAAGCGCTGGTCGATATCATAATCCACAGTGGAGCGGTTGATATCAAAATTGCTTCTTCTTTACCTAAATAACGATAGGCCAAAATAACCTGCAGTAATATCAAAAAAACCATTGAATAAACTGCTGACAAAGGATGCCAGGCTCCTATTAAAAAACTCGGTAAAATTAGATAATACCAACCCGGTCCAAAATATAAACCAGGAATACTAGTCCATGGTCCAATTAATTTTGGACTTTTATTTAACCACATGTCTAAAACAGCTAATGAATCTTTCCCATGATCAAATTGAAAAGGCACCAAAGCATCTTTAATCAATAAATGACGACTGATAAAAACAATGATTAATAAAAAAAACAAGAATAAATAATGTTCTTTTTTTAAAAAAACTTTTTTGATTTTCTCTATTTTCACAAATTATTCCTAATAGTTTTTATTTCTCTAAGCAAGCGTTTGCCTGAAATTAAGTAAAAGCTTATTGCATAAGTTAAAGCGCTGATGGCTAAACCCAAAAGCACTTTAGTTAAAGATTGAGTCCAAATTGACATGCCTAAAATACCGATCATCACCATCGCTAAAGAAGCAAATAATTGAGCATTAACATTCTGCCAAATATTGACTGCCACATATTTTTTAATCAAGATTACCGATAAAATTGATGTGAATGAAATTAGCAAGGCGGCAAAAGCGACACCATTGTAACCAACGAAGAAAATGAGAATGGGGGTTAAAACCCAGGTTAAAATTGTCCAAAATAACATTAATTTTAAAGTCTGATTAATTTTGCCAATGGCATTTAAAGCATTGAGCAGTGGTGTGGAAATAGCTGCCCACAGCACACTTAGGGTAAACATAATAAAACTTGGTAGAGCCGGTTGCCATTTACTAAAACGTTCAAAAACCATAATTAAAGGCTGAATAAATAAACTCATGGCAATTAAAACTGGAAAAATGGCTAAACTAATAAAATAAATTGATTTTTCAATAGCTTTTTTTAAAACATTGGGATGAGCCTGCAATCTTGAAAAAGTAGGAAAGGTCACTGACATCACGTTAGAAACAGTCAAATTATATGGATACATAGACCAATTTTTTGACCACTGTAAATAACCGAATTGATCAAGCGGTAAATAAGCCCCGAGCGCTAAAAAATACAACTGATCTTTAATTCTAGCTAAGAAATCATTGAGTTGAAATTTCACGCCAAAATTTAATAAATTCTTTAAAGACTTTTTGTGAATCGCTAAAAAAGAAATCCAAGGCTGAATGATTTGCATTACCAGCACTCCAATTAAACTACGAGCAATACTGGCATAGGCATAAGATAAAACTCCATAACCCCTCCAGGCCAAAAAAATTAAAATTGCATGAAAAACTAATTGTTCAAAAATTTGCGGTAAAATTAATTTATTAAACTCAAGTTTTCTTGTCAAAATAATTGAAGGTATCGTTTTAAGCGTTGCTAGCGGAAATGAAATAGCTAAAGCCAATAATAGCCAGTTACCATCTCGACCAATCTTTTGCTCAAATAAGCCAAGATAACAATCAGTAGAACTAGCAAACAAATAAACCAAGACAATATTTGTTGAATAGTAAAGGCTGTTTGGTAGTCTTCGTGAGTGGGCTCTTCTTTCTTCTGAATTAAAGAAGCCGCCAAACCTATATCAGAAAAAAAGATTAATAAGGCAATAATTTGGGTAACAATTCCATAAACACCAAAATCTTCAGGACCTAAAAAAACACTTAAAATTAATGCTGATATGAGGCCAATGGCTTGCAATAAAATGGTACGAATAAAAAATGAAATCACCCCGGTTAGTGATTTTTTCTTAATTTCTCTTAAGTCAGTCTCAGCCAACACTTCATCAAAGTGCTCAACAGTCTCAGTTGCTTCAGCCTTTAACATAGTGTTTATTCTAAAGCTTTTCTCAAGCTTTGAAAATGAGCTCTTTTAAAGTATACTTTGAAAGAGAAATTCTTTTAGAAATTAAGCTTATGAAAAAAAATTTATCGCCAAAAAAAGAAGACATTACTCTGAGCATTGAATACAAAAAACCAAAATTATTTTGGAGAATAGTTTTAGCTTTATTCTTATTTTTTGTGATTAGCATTTTAATTAGCAGCTTTATTGCTTACCGAAAAGTTAAAAAATACCGAGACCAATTTTTAGAAGGAGCAGCAATTAGCCTAGAAAGTTTTGAAAAAACTCTTGAGACGGTGGCTAATGATTTTGCTTTTCTTTCTGAAAATCCCCAAGAAGCCATTGAAGAAAAAACCCTCTTAATTTTGGGCGCTGATCAGCTTGAGGGTCGAAATGGAGGAGCTTTACTTACCGACACAATCCTAGTTTTAAAACTCGATTTGTTAAACAATCAAATCAAAACAGTCTCATTACCCAGAGATCTTTATCATCCTGACTATCAAACACGTATTAATGCTCTTTATTACTATGGCCTAGAAAAAGACCCCAATAATCCTCTCGCCTTCCCCACTCAAGCAATTAGTGAATTGACTAGTATAAAAATTGATCACACTTTAGTAATTGAAATAGAGGCTCTAGAGGAATTGGTTGACTTAGTTGGTGGAGTAGAAATTGCTATTGAGGAAGGTTTTACTGACCACGCCTTCCCAAGAAAAGGTGTTGATGTTTCAATAGAAACTGATCCAAGCGTACTTTACGAGACTGTTGTTTTTGAAGTGGGTCAAGAAACAATGGATGGCAATCGAGCTCTACAATATATGCGTAGTCGCAACAGTGATGGTGATCAGGGTAATGACTTGGCCCGTGGTCATAGACAGCAGGTAGTGCTAGAGGCTCTTTTAGAACAGATTCTCAATCCAAGTTTTTTAATAAATGAGGCAGGAAAAGTTGGCCAACTCTATCGTTTCTATTTAGATCACTTTGATCAATCACTATCAGTTAACGAATCGGCAAAGATACTGATTAGCTACTTAATTATTCATCGCAATGATGAAGAAATTCTTGCTCCAAAATTTATTTCCTTTAGCATTTCTGTATTTCCTGAGGACAAAGAAGGCTTAATTCTTAATCCGCCACTCTGGCAAAGTCAGCGGCAATGGATTTATCGAATTCGTGATTTAGAGGTTTTTCGAGAAACTCTTCAAGATTTTTTTACAAAAAATGAGTTAAACTAATATTGATGTTAAAACAAAGAAAATTTAATCGAATCATTTTTATCTTATTAATTTTTCTAGCTCTAGCTCTTGGTTACTTTCAATCAGCTCTAAAAACTCAGGAGCGTAAATATAAAAATCTTGAAGATCGTTATGTGAGGCTTGAAATGATGATTGGAGCTAGTGAAAGTGCCCAATTAATTAAAGATTCTTATCAAATAATCGATAATCAAGGTTGTTTTATTGAGGATTAATTATGCAAGAAACTGTTTATTATCAGACAGATAAAAAATTAGCTTTAGCTAAAAATATTTATCGCACAGCAATCAAAGGTTTATTTTATCTTAAATACCCTAAATATATTGATGAGAGAGG
>JAAZKO010000068.1 GCA_012799795.1 Minisyncoccota bacterium
ACTCAGTAAGGTTCTTAGCTCGCCAGCCGTTCGATTATTATTATCACTTAAAGCCACAATCATCAGTGCAACTCCACCCGGCGCAAAAGCTTCATAGACTATCTCTCGAACTTGGTTTACTCCAGTTTTACCCAAAGCCACATCGATTGCTCGTTGAATCTTATCCTTTGGCATATTAACTGATCTAGCTTTTTCTAATATCAATCTTAAATTGGCATTAAGGCTCGGATCGCCAGACTTACCAGCTTTAACAGCAGCACGAATTTGTCGAGAAAATTGACTAAAAATTTTGCCCTTCATTTGGTCTTGGGCATTTTTACGATTTTTGATATTATTCCATTTACTGTGTCCCGACATACTGCCATTATAACAAAGCTTTAACAACCCCAGGCATTTGATTTTGTGAGTTGACAATTTTCTGGAGAAACTGTAACATCCCCCCCAGAAAGGTCTATTAGCCATATGACAATGTCAAACAGCTCTCTGCTGCGAGCCAAAGCCATTCAGGCAGTTAAAGACTCCGATTGGAAAAGCGCCATCCTTATTAATCAGGAAATTCTTGAGCAATCTCCAAAAAATTTAGAAGCAATGAATCGTTTGGGTCTTGCTTATTTAAAGCTAAAAAAAGAAAAAGAAGCTAAAAAGATTTTTAAAAATGTCTTAAAGCTTGATCGTTCAAATATTATTGCCAATAAACATATAAGAAAAATAAAGAATAAAGAAAAAACTCCAGACGTGATCTTTAATCATAACGCTGATTTCATTGAAGAACCTGGTAAAAGTAAAATAATCTCTCTTCATCGTTTAACTAGTCGTTCTCAATTAGATAAGTTAAAAATTGGTCAAGAGTGCTATTTACAAATAAAAAACCGTTACATTAGTATCGTGGATGATAAGAAAAAACACATTGGAGCTCTTCCAGAAGACATTTCTTTTCGTTTAAGTAAATTAATTAGTGATGGCAATCAATACAGTTGCGTTATTTATAAAATTGATGATAAACAGTGTTGCGTTCAACTTAAAGAAGCTTTTCGTTCAGCAAAAAACCAGCAACTCCAATCTTTCCCCAGTAAAAAAATTAACAACCAATTCAATCTTGGTGAGGACATTATTTTAGAAAAAGACATTCCTTTAGGAATTGTTAGCACCGATGAAGATGACGAGAATCAAAATGAAGGTTTAGAAACCGTCATGAAAAAAATCGAAAGCTCTAATTCTTAATTGAGCTAAATCTTCAGCTAAAAAAATCACTGCCCCAGCCCGATATTGTTGCGCTAATTCACGATCAAAATTAACGGCCTTACTTGGCATTAGTTGTTGAAAACGATCTAATAATGATTGGCAGGCGACAATATTTGGATCAATTAATAAGGAACTCTCTGCCAAAATGTCTTGCCCGCTATCTCTCCTTACTACGGAGAAACCATCTTTTTCCAAGAGTTGAGCAAAAGCAGTGGCCATACCGCTCACCTCACTACTATTAATCACTGCCACTGGACATTCAAATAACTTTCCATAACTGGCAGCAGTATTTCTTTCTAAAAAATTTGCTAATAATCTTTGTTTTTCTTCCTTACTGCTTACTTCATAATCACTAAACCACTCCCAAGTCACTTGACCATGCTCCAAATAAAAAACTAAATTTTTAGCTCCTCTACTCTTCAACTCATTTAGCAAAAAATCTTCAAATTGAGCTTTTTTTTCTTCACTTAAGCTTTGTTGAGGATAATCAATCACCTGATCAACAAAAGCATTAAAAATCAAACTGTAAAATAAAATTTGCTCATCTCTACTCAATTCTTTATCGAGCTCTTCCTTAGTCCAATGTTGTAAGCTAAATCGGCTAAAATCAAAAACTTTAATTTTTTGCTCTACTGGGGTAAAAACTACCCAGGCAAATGCTTGTTTATCATCTACTATTAAGAGCTGTTGATTACGCTTTAGTTGATGGCGCTTAATTAACTGATTCTTTACTAAATAGAATAAAAGAAGTCCTAATAAAATTAACAGAAACAGGGAAATAAAAAATAAGGACAATTTTTGCCAATTAAAAAAAGAGGATTTTTTTTTAGAACGCCGGACTTTTCTAGCTTTAACTTTTTTAGCCTTAAGTTTTTTCTGTTCTCGGCGAGATGGGCAGTAATCACGCATAAGACAATTTTCAATTCTTAGTTTAGCAATTTTTAGTTTAGCAATTTTAGTTTAGCAATTTTTATTCTTTTTCAGCAACTTCAAAACGTACAAAACGACCTAAAACAATTTTTTCTCCAATTTTTCCTGATAAAGCTTTAATGGTCTTTTCTACATTTTGTTCACCTCTAATGAAATCTTGGGCTAAAAAATCATCTTTACTTTGAGGATCCATGGCCGCAACTTGCATTGCCAAATTTTTAGCTAAATCAAGAAATTCTTCATTAGCCGCAACAAAATCAGTTTCGCAAAGCAATTCAAGCAAGCTGGCAATTTTACCGGTAGCATGGGTGTAACTAGCAATATACCCCATCCCAGCTTCTCGATCAGTGTTCTTCTCTGCTCTGGCTAAACCTTTTTCTTGAACATATTTTCTAGCCAACGTTAAGTCGCCCTTAGCTTCTTCTAAAGCCTTTTTACAGTCTATAATTCGGGCTTTAGTTTCTTGACGCAATTGCTTTACTAATTCAGTACTTACTGCCATTTTTAACCTTTCAATGACTATTTCCGTGCTGTTTTACCAGTATTGTAAGCAGTCTTTAAATAATTGACAATGTATGCAACACTTTTACTTGAATCATCATTGGCGGGAATAACGAGATCGATTTTTCTTGGATCAGCATTGCTATCTGCTATAGCTATTAATTCCACCCCTTCACTTGAAGATTCTTTAACAACAATCTGTTCTTTCTCTGAGTCCACTACAAAAACACAATCGGGCTTGCCTTTTAGTCCTTGCAAGCCAAGAAAGAATCTTTCCAGCCTAGTCTTTTCTTTGTCTAATTGTAAACGCTCATATTTGGTATATTTATCAAATTTTCCAGACTCAAGACCCTTTTTAATATCGCTCATTCTTTCAATAGATTTCTGCAATTGATCGAAGTTGGTTAATAAGCCACCCATCCAGCGAGAAACAATATAGAAACAACCCATTTCGTTGGCTGCCTCTTTAATAATTTCTCGAGCTGAACGCTTTGTACCAACCATTAACAAAGTTTTACCTTCTTTAGCTAAATCATAAAAACGTTGACCAGCCAATTTTAATTGCTCAGCAGTTTTTTCTAAATCAAAAATGTGTACTCCCCCTTCACTACCATAAATATAGGGTTCCATTTTAGGATACCACTTAGAAATTTTATGACCAAAATGACAGGTAGCTTCAAACATTTCTTGTAAATCAATTTCAGGTAGAGTACTTGACGGAACAGGTTCTTCGATGTTTTTATCTACTGTTTTGGAGATGCTTTCAGGGGTTTTTTTAGGAGCTTTGTTAGGAGAGGCAGCGGGCTTTTTTGCAGCACTCACGGGCTTTTTTGCAGCACTCACGGGCTCTTTTGCAGCACTCACTTTAGCACTGCTCTTTCTAGCACTGCTTTTTGCAATTTTTTTACTAGTGCTTTTTTTGCTGGGACTAGCTTTACTTGCTGGTTTTTTTACAGCAAGTTTTTTACTTGCACTAGCTTTTTTAGTCTTGGAACTTGTTTTACTTTCAACCATATTTTCCTTGTTTATTTCAGATTTTTTCTGAAAAAGCTCTAGGTATCCAATCAGGAAAAAGAGTACCTAAACCCAAATTGATAATTAGAGTCTAAATTGTATCACAATTCCCCCTTAAATCCAGACATTAAAGTTTAATTAAAATTATAGGATGGTTTTTTAAATATTATGGGGTATAGACCGGCGTATTATTAATTACTGAATACAGTAATGCTGACAAAATCACTGGAGATACGTTTTCGCTGTCAAAATCGGCCAAATGAGCGCCTTGCTCCTCTAGTTCTCGCGGCAAGTGGCTGGTGCTAATTATTTTGCCATTTTCAATTAGACACTCCAGTGCTGCAAAGTGTTGATTAGATTCTAAAACTAAACCGCTTTTTAAAGCCGCAAATAAATAACGGTCTAATAACTCCGGTTCAATTGGCTTACTCACTACTTCAATTAAATCACTGAAAGTATGCCCATGACCATTAACTAAGTGACTAGCTATATCCCAACGTAAAACTACTCGATCATTACTAGGAAAGCAAAAGTCTTGACGTAGTTTTTCACGCAATTGCCAAAAATTTTCTTCAGGTAATTCCACCCCATATCGCCTGGCCAGTTGATGATTTTGTTGCCATTCACCACTTTCCTGCTGAATAAAAGAATTAATATCAGAACCAGCAAATAAAACCATTTGGCTTAGTAGTAAATTTAAGTCTTGGTCGCCAGTTCCATCAATGTTTTGACAGTGTTCGGGATGATTTTTTAAATCTTTAATTAAATTATCAACTTTACTCTGGGCTACTGTAGCAGCTCGAGCGGCACACTGTTCTTGATTTGGGTCAGAAAAGCAAATAACTTCTCTATGGACCAGAGTTTGAGCAGTTAAACGATTAATCAAATCTGCTAGAGCTAAAGCCTTTTTCTTATTGCCAGTATTAATCACTAGAGCGCTTAGCTCGCTCATTAGTTTACGCAATTCTTCTTTTCTCAAAGATCTAATTTTTGCTTCTTGAGTAAGACGTTCGTTAGAAAAAACTGTTACTGACATAAATTAAAAATAAGTTAATTTTTCACTTTTAGTTTGCAGATTTTTTATTAATTTCTCTAATTCTTTAATTGCAGTCAAGGCTAAACAAGGCCTTTCTTCGTAGGGCAAAAGAGCCCAATAAAGGTTGAGTTGCAATTGGTAATCTTTCCCATCCTTAGCTTTTTTTAATAAAGCTCTTAATTCCTCCTCAGGCATATCTTTATAATTTAGTGCTTGCTCTTTGCTCATAGTTAGACCTTTCTACTTGTTTTCTTTTTTTGCAAAGTACTTGATAATCGTTTTACTAAAATTTAATTTTTTTAACCTATCGTTAATCTCTGAATCAGCAACCCCCTGTTTTCGCCAGTTACTTGATAAAAGACCACTCATTTCTCTGACTTCGAAAGGAAAAATAATCCAGGAGTTAGTCATACTCGCATAATAATCAGGGGTGATCGCTGAGCGTTCTTTGAAAAAGAGAGTGGCAGTTTTAACTTCAGCTGCTCCCTGCTCTAGTAAATAATCACCAGCAAAGATTAATGATTCTCCAGTATCAGCTATATCATCAAATAATAAAATTTTTTTACCTTCAACACTAATTGGTAAATCTTGATAAACCTCTGGTTCGCTCAAGCGCTGATTAATCCCAGAGTAAAATCTGATACCCAAACTCACTAAATTGGGCATGGCTAAATAATCTACCAAACTACGGCTCATCGGCCAAGCCCCTTTAGCCAAAGCTACCAGCAAATCAAATTCTTCTCCTGATTCAATCACTTGCTTAGCCAATTCAAAACTAAGTTGGTTTAAATCCTGCCAGCTAGGCGTAATATATCGAGCTGGATCGTGTTTAAAAGCTATATAATCTAATCGCATCTTTTTTTTATTCTTTAATAAAAAAAGAGCGCTCAACTTTTCTTATTCACTTGGTTTCCTCTTGACTCAAAAGTCAAAATTCGTTGCTTGGGAATACGAAAAGCTTAACGCTCCTTCGCACTCTTCGCTTAACTTAGCTAGTTTAACAAAGACAGTGCTTTTTGTAAATCAGCAGTTAAAGGTACTTTAACCAGCTTTCTTTTCTCCCAAATAGGACCTGTTGGAAGAAAAAATTCTAAATTACTTGCATGTAAAAAATGTCTGGGACACCATAATTGGTCTAAGGCTTGCCGTTTCTTTCCTGAGTAAATTTTGTCAGCAAGCAAAGGGTGTTGCATTGAGGCAAAATGAACCCGAATCTGGTGGGTACGACCAGTTTTTGGTTTAGCTTTAAGCAGAGAAAAACCAGCCTGATAAAGTTCTGGCCCCCTCTTTAGCAATTTGCTCTTATTCTTCTCTGATAAAAGTTGATTATCTTTTAAGACTTGCTCTTTTAAACTTTGCCAATCAAAATTCCAATACCTATTAATTACCTGATAATGAGTCTCGGCCTTTTTACCAGTGGCACTAATCGCAAAACGAAAACGGTTTTTCCTAGCTCTAGCTAATGGGGCATTAATTTTACCAGTATCCAAAACTAAGCGTCCATGACACAAGGCTAAATATTCTTTTTCTACCTGTTTTTGTTTAAATTGAGCCAAGAGATTAACTAAAGCACCGGGGTTTTTGGCTAATAATAGCGCTCCAGATGTTTCCTTATCTAGGCGATGAACCAAGCCCTGTCTAGTTTGCCAAATCTCCTCAGGGGATCCAAAGTTGTCTTTAAAATCATAGGGAAGTAAAAGCTCCCATTGCGCACGGCTGGAATTAATAAAGTTTTCACTAAAAGCTTCTCTGCCCAAATACTGCACTAGCCAATCTTGAATGGTCTCTTCACTATGAGTTTGAGCTCGATTGACCACCACTCCAGCTGGTTTGTTAATTACTAACAAATTTTGATTTTCAAAAATAATTTCCATTTGATCTATATTCATTTGAGGCTTTAATATTAAAAATTTACTTGAGGGCGTTTGCGTTGCTTTGTTTTAAAAAATAGTCCAGAACGATTAACTAGCGATAATACACCCAGAAATAAAATTAAAAAATAAATCCAAGGATCAAGTACTTTTCCTGCCACCACCATTGCCGGCAAAGAAAGCATCGTCATTAATAAGTAAAAAAGCCCAGTTAAAATTAAAAAGACTGATAATAAAAAACCAGATTGAGCGGTTTTTTTGCCTTGTCGATACCACTCAAAAGTTCGATATCGATACTCTACCCTCAATAAGTAATTAAATAAAAACAAATAAAATAAAACAAAATAAAGTTGAACTGGATGACTTTTCTCAAATGTTCCAGGCATTACTACTCCCCAAGGCACTGTTGTTAATCGACCAGCATAAGTTCCAGCTAAAAAGAAGCCTAGATAAACAAAGACCATTCCCAAACTAATGGCAGTTACCCAGAAATCTAAAACCTCGAAAGGATCCCACTTGCGTTTTTTAGCCAAAAAATATAAATGAATACCCGCTCCCGCTAAAGCTAATAAGGGCACGTTACCAGGGAATTGAGCAATATTAAAAACTTGCCAAAAATTATTGCTAAAGATCTGCCAATTAAACAAAACAAAGGCTAAACGACCTATGATTACTCCAAAAAACCCAGAAAGCAAAAACGCATCAAACAATTTTACTGTTTCATAATGCTCTTCTCTACCCTTACGCCAAAAAATAAAAGCAGTAAAAAACAAAGCCAAAATCGCTAAGAGAGTTAGAGATTTTAGACTAAAAGAAGTAATGCTAATTAAAGTTGGCCACATAAAAGTGCCGAGAGAGGGAATCGAACCCTCATGAAGTCGCCCTCATAGGTTTTTGAGACCTACG
Organism: Minisyncoccota bacterium; assembly: GCA_012799795.1. Classification (GTDB taxonomy): domain Bacteria; phylum Patescibacteriota; class Microgenomatia; order UBA1400; family PJMF01; genus JAAZKO01. The sequence continues at coordinate 7,501 of JAAZKO010000068.1, forward strand.
CGTCTACCAATTCCGCCATCTCGGCGATGACTCTCAGTCGAGCCCATATATTCTACCGTAAAAAGACTTGTTTTTGTTGAGAAATTGCGTCATGATAATAAACGAAACAAGGAATAATGGATAGTATTAAAGAATTAATTCAACAAGCAACTGCAATTGACAGCGTCTGGTCAATTGTTTTGCGAGGAGTGTTGTGGCTAATCATATCCTTTATTATCATCATCACAATGGACAATCCCAATGCTGATTTGGCCAGCAAAAAACTCAAGGCCAACTTGGGTTTTTTCATCATTTTTATGATGCTGTCAGCAGGTCTAATTTATTTACTCTTTGGCTTTAAACAAGGCTAAAAAAAATTAAGTAAGACTCTGGGAGCGCCTCATTTCCATACCATAGAAACGAACACGATCACCTCTAAAGAATAAGTCAAAGTCACCCAATTTCCCATTACGATGTTTAGCAATTTTGAGTGTCACCGATCCTCGATCATCCTCATCTTTGCGATATAGAAAAATTACAACGTCTGCGTCCTGCTCAATGGAACCTGATTCGCGTAAATCTGACAATTGGGGTGAGCGTTCACCTCGCTGTTCAACCGCACGGGAAAGTTGAGCTAGAGCTAAAACAGGAATTTTTAATTCACGCGCTATATTCTTTAACCCTTGAGAAATTTCGCCTACTTCTTGGACTCGATTGTCACGATTGGCTCCATGAGCCAACTGTAAATAGTCAACGACCAACATATCAATATTCTGCTCCATCATTAAACGACGAGCCTTGGTACGTATTTCAAAAATACTCAAACCAGGGCTATCGTCAATAAATAGTTTTGCCTCAGCCAAAATACCCATTGCATCTGATAAACGACCAAAATCATCTTGATCTAAACGACCAGTTTTTAGCTTCCACGCATCAATATCAGCTTGAGCAGTTAACAAACGATCAACCAGCTCTTCTCGACTCATTTCTAAAGAGAAAAAGCCAACTTTCTTTTTTGCCACCACCGTCAAATATTGCGCTATATTAACTGCCATCGCAGTTTTACCTGTTCCAGGTCGGGCAGCTAAAATAATTAAGTTGGACTTTTGAAAACCAGCCAATAAATTATCTAAATCAGCAAAACCAGACGGCATTCCCCTCAGCTCTCCACCACTCTTTTGCAACTCATCTAAACGATCAAAACTCTCAACTAAAGTCTGTTTAACAGGTAAAAAATCCTTACGCGCATGGGTTTGAGAAATTTCCATTACTGATTTCTCAGCACTATCCAGTATTTGGCTAATTTCTTTAGCTTCATCGAAAGCTAAATTGGCCATATCACTTGACAAGGCAATTAATTCGCGTTTAACATATTTTTCTCTAACAAGCTCAGCATAATTCTCTACATTGGCACTGGTTGATAATAAGTTAGATATCCGACTAATACCTGATACGCCACCCGCTTGACTAAGTTTCTTGTGTTTTTTTAGCTGATTCTTTAAAGTAATTACATCAATCGGCTGACGATTATCATATAAATCAAGCATCGCTGAATAAATAGCCCGATTAGCTGCACTATAAAAAGCTTTTTCCACTAAAATTTCTGAAACCTTTAGGATTGCATCTTTATCAATTAAAATAGCCGCTAAGACTGACTCTTCAGCCTGCAAATCATGGGGCGGAATTTTTGGATCAATTTTTTTATTGGCCATACTACGTGCGAGATAAAACTACTAATTGCATTTCGTCGGGCAGACGATCTTTTTCAACATTTAATTTTTCTTCTGTTTCAACTGCGGTTCCATAAGCTTGAAAAAAATCTTCAATTTTCTTTAATGGAGCATCTTTCGGATAAGCCGCGTCAGCATAATGCATAGGAATCAGGTAGTTAGGATTAATTGCTTGAGCTACTTGAACTGCCTCCTCCCCCATAATTGAACTAGGACCGCCGACTGGTAAGAACAAGACATCAATGGCTGGCAAATTTTTTAATTGCTCATCTGATAAAGGATGGGCTAAATCACCTAAGTGACAAACTGTTATGCCGTCAATTAAAATTGTAAAAATTAAATTATTACCTCGTTCCTCACCATTAACTTTGTCATGATGAGTTTTAACACCAAAAACGCTGACCCCGCCAACCTCATATTCTCCAGGGAAATCAATAATAAAAGGTTTCTTTCGATTAGCTGAGGCTTTTATTTTTTCAACAGCGTTGTGGCCTCGGTGCTGATGAGAAACAGTCACCAAATCAGCGGTGAGCTTTGGCATGCTTATACCATAAACACCCTCTTCGCTATAAGGATCAGTAATCACTGTCCGATTTTTACTTTTTAACTTAAAACAAGAATGTCCAAAATAGGTAATTTGCATAATCGCATACTACCGTTAAAGTTGACTTTTTACAAGATTTAACATAGGATGACTCTTCAATTATAATAGACATATGCGAAAAGAAGTTCTTTTAGCAATTCTGATCGGAGCTGGATTAGGTCTCTTAATTACCTTTGCTGTTTATCAAAGTCGTCGTAGTGTCAGTGACGCACAAAAAGACCAAGTGGAAGAAGTGCTTAGCAAGTTGCTTACAAACGAAGAAGAAGACAACGGGCAACTGGTTGTTACTTCTCCAAAAAACAATTTAATTGTTGACAGTCAACGTTTAATTGTCAGTGGTAATACTCAAGCAAATAATTTCGTAGTAATTTTCATTAATAATGAAGAAGTCATCACTAATGCTGATGACTCTGGTAATTTCTCCAAAGAAGTTCGCTTAGACCAGGGTGCTAATGTTCTGGTTATTTATAGTATTAATCAAGATGGTTTGCTCAATCAAGCCACCCGCACAGTTATAGTCGACGCTGATTTTTTAAATGAAGAATTTGCAAGTCCAACAACAAGTGAAGAAAAAGCAGAAAATTAAGATGGTAAAAATAAAAATGAAAAGTTTAAATAAAAAAAGTTCTCTTGGGCAAGAGGGATGGTTTTTAATAATCGCTACAATAATGTTTGCTAGCTTTTTACTTATTAAGCCTATCTTAAGCGCCCAGGCTCAAGAAGATAAACAAGCAGAAGCAAGTGAAGAGTCAACTATTCTAAATATCAAAAAAGTGATTCAAGATAAACAAGTCGAATTAGGCCAAGGTGGTCAAGGAGCACAAGAAACTAGACAGGCTTATCTAGCTCAGGTAAAACGGGTCAGTGCAGAAACCTTAACAGTACTAAGCAATGACACTAATATAGTAATCCCTATTTGCGAGAATTTAGAAATTATTAAAGACGAGAAAGAAATAAAACTCGATCAAATAGCTGTTGATGACTGGATGCTTATTTATAGCATTTTGGAAGAAAACACCCCAGTGGTGAAAAGATTAGTGCTGACAAACAAAAACTTTACTCAAACTGAAAGAAAAATCATGCTTGGCAGCATCACTGAACTTTATTCAAGCAATATTTTATTTGATTCTCGCTGCGGAGAAAGTAATCTAAATTTTTTACTTAATAGTGAAACTCAATATTTTGATATTAACGGTGATGAAATTTCCTTAAAAAATCTTTATCCTGAACTACAATGTCTTATTGTGGCAAAAAGTAAAAATAACGGCCAATGGCAAGCTAGCAGCATCAAAACCTTAGTCGACTTAGATGATTAGTGGACCTGAGGGAAATCGAATCCCTGACCTCTGCAATGCGAATGCAGCGCTCTAGCCAACTGAGCTACAGGCCCGTTTTTAAAAATTTAACTTTCAAAGATTAAGCTTAAACAAATTATAACAAAAAATTGTTTGACTAATGTTGACAAAAAACTTATAATAACCTCCTGTTACGAAAATCAATCCCCTAACAATGGGGATTTTTTGTACAATAAAGATACTTAAAGGATAACTATGCAAAATAAGCAAGAACTACAAACACTAAAAGGTTTTCGTGATTTTTTACCTACGCAGGCTTTACTTCGCGAAAAAGTACGCTCAATTATTCAAGATACTTTTAAGCGTTTTGCTTTTGTGCCTTTTGAAACTCCGACTCTAGAATACGCCAGTTTGTTGCTGGGTAAATCTGGTGAAGAAGCAGATAAATTACTCTATACTTTTACCGATCGCGGGGGTCGAAAGCTGGGACTACGCTATGATCAAACTGTTCCCAGCGCTAGAGTTTTAGCCAATTATCAGAATGAACTGCCAAAATATCTGCGTCGTTATCAGATTCAAAGCGTTTTTCGTGCTGATAAACCGCAGCGTGGTCGCTATCGCGAGTTTATGCAATGTGATGCTGATATTTTTGGCACTCGCTCTACTTTGGCAGATGCTGAAATTCTAGCTCTTTTTTACAATGTATTTAAAGATTTGGGTTTAACTGATATCCAAATTGAATACAATGATCGCCAGCTATTAATTAATAGTCTGCAAGAATTTGCCAGTGAACAAGTTTCGCTTTTATCCATTATTCAAAGTATTGATAAATTAGATAAAGTAAAACCCGAAATCGTAGGACTTGAATTAACTAAAAAAGGCCTTGATGAACAAGAAATTAATAAAATTTTATCCAAATTAGATAATATTGATAAATCAGAACAATTAATTGATATTGAACAAAAAACGTTAGATTTGGGAGTCCCCCAATCTGCACTAGTTTTTAATCCCAAAATCGCTCGTGGTTTAGACTATTACACTGGCTTAATTTTTGAAGCTAAAACAAGCGACTCAGCTAGTGACAGTTTGGGTGGTGGCGGACGCTATGACAATTTAATTAAAGAACTAGCTAATTTAGATATGCCAGCAGTCGGTTTTGGTTTAGGCTTTGATCGAACTGTAGAATTAATTGAAGAGAAACAATTGATCAAAACTAATACTGCTGCTCAAGTCCTAGTTAGTTTTTTTGACGGAGATGATTACCAAAAAGAAGCATTAAAGTTAACTAGAAAATTACGAGCAGCAGGGATTAATAGTGAAATTTATTTAGAAAAAGATAGAATTAATAAGCAATTTAAACTAGCTCAGGACAAAAACATCCCCTGGGTAGCAGTCATTGGTGAAGAAGAACTAAATCAAGGGTTTATTACTTTAAAAAATATGGTCACTAGCCAACAAGATCAGCTTAAACTTGAGCAGGTCATTGAAAAAATAAAAAAATAAACCCCTTGTTTGGAACAAATTTTTTTATGTTATAATTGCTGTCCGTTATGAAAAAAGGTATACATCCCGACTGGCATCATGATTGTGCGGTAACTTGTAGCTGTGGAAATAGCTTTACCACCGGATCAATCAACAAGACTTTAAGTGTTGATATTTGTAGTGCTTGCCATC